>JBFRWQ010000422.1:0-4292 GCA_051439665.1 Microcystaceae cyanobacterium
ACTTCATGTTGGGAAATCTCGTCATCCCCGTTTAGTTTTCCTAATAAATAACGAGGTGCGCTCCCAAAGCGAGGATCTTGCTCATAAATAACCTCTTTGAGCCAGTAACTTTCTCCTTTTTCTATCATTCCCATCGGCAAAATGGGACGGGGATAATAATTGAGATATTTAGCGGGAACTAGACCCTTTCCTTGAGGAATTTGTTCATCGGTTAACTCATTCTGTTTTTCTCTGATTTCTTCTACGAAAGCCTTACTGAGTCCGATGGAAGTCGCAAAAGCATGGGGAGTGCTTTCTTCAGATTCTGCCTCGTTAAAGGGATTTTTGACAATCAAGATTTGACTTCCTGTTACCACTGTCTTTTTCGGGTCTTGATCTCGATTCCAATCTACTTTAAAGGAAATCCAGCCGATTTTTAGCTGTACAGGTTGTGGAATCGGTGCGACATCGTATAACGTCCCTACTCCTCTTTCATCCTGATAAATTTTCGGCAGACTGGTTTCTACTTGGTTATTTAACCAGAATAACCGCACAAAGGGCATTTCTGGGGGAAAATAACTTAATGCTTTGACAATCTTGGGGTCACTACCTTCAATCTTCTCAATTAAATCTTGAACCGTTAAAATTACGTCTTCGTGAGAGGCTTCTACTTGAGCTTTTTCTTTAAAGTCAATGACTTTCAAAGCTTCAATATTTAACGTGGGCATTTTAGCCATGATTAGTCTCCTGATAGTTGAATTGAGGGAATTTTTCTAAGTTGATACTGATTTTGAACTAAGCAAAGTTCATAACCTTGAACTTGTTTGGATTCAACTTGGTTGATTTGCAAACAGTTGTTGTCTGTTGGGGACATTAGGGAAGTTGGGGGGGGTAAATAGGGATCTAAATAGGCTCTCCACTTTAGTTTGGGGAGACTATAATCGGTAAGTTCGTAAATGGCGAATAAGCAATGGTAATGCCCACAGAGCTTCTCGTTATTGAAATCAACCCAGATCTGGCCTGTATCTAAGGGCGTTAATTTAGCAGTAGCACGGATCTCTTCCCCAGATAAAATGCTGTTTTGTTGAGCGATCGCTTCCCATTCTTGGGTAGTTAGAGAAGGGGGGACTACGGGGTTGACACAACTTGTTAGTAGCCCTAAGCTTATTAACATTTTCCATTTCATAATTTTTGGTTTAATACAATGTTTCAAATCGAATGACCCTACTTAGCCCCGTCAGCAGACAGTAGGAACATAGAAGAAATACAACAAAGATGGCAACCTTTTGGATTTTCTGGCTTGGTTTGACCACATAGTTGTTGAATAGATGATTGACTTCATCTTCTTCCCAGTCATGTAAAACCGCACTGAGGTAAGATACACGAATTGGGCAATCTGGGGGCAGATATTTGAGAATTGTTGGTTGGGTTAGGGGGATTTGTTGCTCCCGTTCCGCAGTTGCTACGATTTGCTGAATTTTTTGAGACTTTGTTAGAGGCATAAGAGGCATAATTGAGTTAAAACAACGTCAGGGATTGTTTTTCTGAAGTGTTCGCAAATTTTGAGGTATCTGCACCCATCACGGGACGAGCAAATGCCTGATTCATGGCAATTTCCTCGATTTGCTTCTGTAGTAAAGGAATATTAATGGCAGCTTTTACCTGTGCATAAGCTGCTATCAACTCTTTGTACAATTGTTCAGGGTGGCGAAGGGGATAATCGGCGATCGCTTCCAGGATTTCGGACTCGGTTAACTGCTGATTCATCAGGCGATTAAACAGGGTACTTTGTACCACTCTAACCACACTGGCTATTTCAGCAGGAGTGTATCCCGTATAGGTAAAAAATAACTCTTCCCACTCGTCATCATTGAGACAGTTGGGTTGCCAGTTGGCGAATGAAGCAGATAAATGCAGATTAAAAATGTCATACATTGCCCCCTTATGTAAGTCATTAGAAAAGAACCAGATATATTCAAAACGCCGAAACATTTCTGGAGGCAATAGATTAAGGTGATTAATGGTCATCAGTAACATCACAGGAGTCTCATGATCTTGTAACCATCCCAATAACCTTCCTGTCATTTTGGTGGCGACTCCACCTTTTAAGCTCCCTGCCAGCGCTTTTTCCCCTTCATCCATGAACAAGACCACTTTTCCCAGCATATCTACTAGATTGAGCATATACTCTAGGTTATCTATGGTTTGAGCCTCGGTTTCCCCTAACAATAAATTCCAATCGCATTGAATTAACAATGCGTCTATCATCTTGGCCGCTAGTTTAGCAGTGAGGGATTTTCCCGTTCCTGGTACTCCCCACAACATCACCCCTTTAGGGGGATGTAAGCCAATTTTTGAGGCGGTAGGATGAAATCGGTGTTTAATCTCGGCTAAATCGGCTTTGAGGGCATCCATACCAGCAATATCGGGAACATCGGGCTTACTGGCTAGTTTTAACCCTTTTGATGAGAGCTTAGAATATTTAATCCTCTCAATTTGCTCTTTGGTGGTGTCTGGGGTGATATTACCTAAGATTTCCCCATAACTGAGTCCTAAACAGGCAGTTTGGCTTTCAATGTCCTTGTGACCCAGATTTTCTAGAAGTTTTTCTAAGCGCTCGCCTTGGGGTAGGGGAATCTGCTTAATTTCTACCAGGCTTTGTAAACCTTGGGGAATATCTAGATGGGTATCAATAAAGATAAATTGTCCTTCTACTTGAGAATCAATGAGTTGTAGGATTTTGTATTGATTGGCTTGAGATAAGGGATTTAGAATCCCTTCGACCAGATAAGTATTACACAAGGGGGGATAGTCCAACCAATTTGGGGTTAATTGGCGCTCGCCATTGGGATATTGTTGCCAACCTTCAATCCCTTCGTTCCACAAATAGTAGGTTTCAGGTAGATTGATTTGATACTCAGGGGGCAAATACTTGTTTAGTTGCCCGTTTAATAGATATTTGCGCTCAATGGGAGAGCATTTTAGGAAGATGGGTTTCATATTTCAGGTGTTAGGTATTAGGTTTCATCGTTCAGGTTTCACTGAAATTTACGTTGATTTGGGGGGACACGCCAAACAACGCAGTACCCTTTAGTCGCACGGCGAATCCCTATAGTTTCTCCGTTCTTAACCAAGGCATCTCCGAAGCCCACTCCTAAATTAGCCACGGCTTTCTCGCAGCTACCATCAACAAGTCCCTGATTCCACTGCATGATCTTTCGGGCAAGTTTTCCCTCTTGGCTTCTCCCCCAACCCACTAATTGCTGGTTTTCGATGTTGAATTGGGTTAATGCGCTCATCTCGTAATATTGGCGAGTGCCGAATATACCTAATATTAGGGGAATGAGGGTTAATGCAGCATATTTGCCATAGTTTAGCCATTGTTTGACTAGGGTGGGTTTGTCTTGCTTTTCTAGCAATCGATTGACTGCTTTGCCGATTTCCGACTCTACTGAGGCGATGGCAATTTCTTTCATTCCTTGACTCTGTTCATTTAAAGCCCCTGTCATTTTAACAATCGCTGTATCACTAGCATTTTCAATCTCTTTGGGAACATTGAGGGTAATTAAGTGGTGATAACGACAAGCTAATAGCAGCACAAATAAGGGATCATTAGGCTTCACCTGACATTGAACTAAGAAGTTGAAAATCTCTTCTTTGAGTTTTTCATCAACATCTTTTAGTGCTTGATCAATCAGGGCGATCGCATCTGGGTAAGCTTCTAAATCCTGTTGTCCTTTGAGGTCGTGAATTGAGCTAATCATAAGGGTAATGAGTCTTCTTTTCTTTGGTCTTTTTGTTGTTTAATTAAAGCCTCGTACTTAATCACATACGGACTCTCAAAAATCTGATTAAAGAGTTGATCTATCTTATCTAAATAAGTTTGTAACATTGACTCTTTTACCTTCGTAAAACTTGACTCGGCTGTCACAATTTCTTCTAGGGTTACATTCCCTTGAGCCATTAAACGAGCTACCGTAAATTTGAGACTCGGTGACATTTCAGGAAAAAGAATTAGGGGGATTTTTCCTTGAACAATATTTTTTCTGAGTTGATTGGTTGCCTCAGAATCGGCATTGAGATAGTCAAAACTTTTACTTGAACCGTTTAATCCTTCGTTTAAGACCAAGACCGTTTTTAAGTATTTATGCTCTCGGTAACGATTGATATGTTCATTAAAAAGCTTAATGCTTTCGTAGCCCCCATCAGATAAGAAAAAAAAGTAAGCCGTTTGATAAAGTTCTGACTGAGTTTTTTCATTGAACATTCCCACCTTTTCGCAGAAATTTTCAAAGTTTTTCTCTACGTTGGAG
>JBFRWQ010000423.1:0-3274 GCA_051439665.1 Microcystaceae cyanobacterium
GACGGTCAAAACACCATTTTAGTCAGCGGCCGTGAAGATACCTACAAGCCACAAACTGAAGCGTTTCTGGAAAAGTACGGCATCCAATACATACACTTGCTGATGCGTAAAGCGGGGGACTCTCGCAGGGATAGTATTATCAAACAAGAAATCTATAATAAGTACATTGAGGGTCAATACAATGTCTCTTATGTCATAGATGATCGCCCCCAAGTGATTCGGATGTGGCGTAGCTTAGGGCTTAAAGTATACGATGTGGGCGATGGCATAGAATTCTAATCTAATAGATCAGAATGTCCATTTCATGGGAGATTACTGGAATTGATGATAAATTAAGATTTTTTTTGTTATTTGACCACCCAACCTTTGATAAGCTGTAAAAGCGGTGGACATATCGACGAAAAATTATGCTAGAACTTTATCAATTTGAACTTTCCCAGTATTCTGAAAAAATTCGCTTAATTTTAGACTACAAAGGATTAGACTATCGCAAAATAGAAGTAACCCCTGGTGTGGGACAGGTAGAAGTCTTTAGACTGTCTGGGCAGCGACAAGTTCCAGTTCTCAAAGATGGCGAAACCGTAATTACAGACTCCACAGAAATTGCCTTTTATTTAGAGCGAAAATACCCTGAGAATCCTATTTTACCGTCTGATCCCCTGCTAAAAGGTCAATGCTTAATGATAGAAGCTTGGGCAGACCATATTATGGGTTTCCAAGGCCGTAAAGCGCTCATTGGTGCATTAAATCAAAACCCGAATTTTCGTACCTCCCTATTACCCAACACTGTCCCTGATCCCATTAAGTCTATTTTAGGGTCAGTTCCTGGTGACTTACTCGATTTATTAGGCACAGGGGTGGGTTTTGGCAAGGAAGACATCAAAGAAGCCCAAGGAGACTTAAAACAAGCGCTAGAAGCCCTAAGCTTAATGTTAACCGATCGTCCCTACCTTGTCAGTGATCAACCAACATTAGCTGACTTGACGGTGGCGGGATTAAGTATTATTTTGAAGTATCCCGATGGTAACTATCTAGCTATCCCTGATGAGTTGAAAGGAAAAGGAATTCCCCATTTAGCAGACAATAGTGCTTACTCAACCTTTTTTGACTGGCGAGATCAGCTTTATTCCCAATATCGCCGTCCTTTAGATGCTAGTGATTTTCCCAGTAGCGATCGCCCCACTTCAATTACCATTGATTAATTTTAGTAATATAAGGAAACAAACTTGATCCCTTATGCGTCCTTGGACTCTTGATATCAGGCTAGTTTAACTCAAGAATTCATGCGCTTTTCTAGTAAACTCTCCCTCCTTGTACTACTGTTACTGTTTCCTCCTATCCTTTCCTCAACCACAACCCCCCAAGGTTGTAACCAAGCAGCATTGGCGGCTGAGGTGAAATCCTATGGTAGTAACGGAGTCCAAGGAAAAGACGGTCAGAGTGGTCAAGATGGGAGCATCAGTGAAGGTGTAACTATTTTTGCCGATGGAGCACCTATGACCCTCGATTTAAGTGGGAAAAGCGGTGAAAATGGCGAAAATGGCATAGAGGGAGTCAATGCGACCTGTGGTAGCCAGCCAGAGGATGCTAGATACAATATACAAGCTGCTCAAGGAGGAAATGGGGGCAATGGTGGTGATGGAGGAAATGGGGGTAATGGGGGCAATTTGACCGTATATGCCACAAATATTGGAAACTTAAGTCAGGTTTTTGTCAATGCTTCTGGTGGACAGGGAGGTGCTGGTGGACAAGGAGGAGCAGGGGGACAGGGATGTCAATGTGAAACCCCTTTTTGGACAGTAAAAACTTGTCAAGGGAAACCGGGTGATCCTAATTATCGATGTAGCACTGAAGACTTTAGATGTTTTCAAGGACGCAATGGGGCTTCAGGTGCATCAGGAAGACAGGGTAGCCAAGGAATCTTAGGACAACTTACTCTAATTAATTCTGACAGACCCCTAGAATCGGATCAACCGTCAGCAACCGTTACCTTGTCTAGGTTGAAAGATAACGGCTTTTTATTATCAAAAGATCAATGGGAAACCCGTCAAGGAGCAACGACATTATTTGCATCAGGTTCGGCTATTGCTGATCAATATCGAGTCTTAACTCAACGTAGAGAAAGGGCGTTTATTTTAATTTGGAATGCACCTCAATCCTTTGATAAATTTGCCAGTCAAACCATGACATTAACCTTAGAAGATCAAGATGATATTCAAGTTGTCCCACCCCAAGAAATGTGGGTTGAAGGGACAACTCAACAACGAAGTAATCGGACAGAATTTGTGGTTTATAATGCTATGTTTGCTGGTGAAGCGGTTCAATTAAAAGCAGGCGACTTGGCGGGGAAAGGAAGAGATATAAAGGTAACAATTACCGATAATGCAGATTTATCAGATGTGATTCAAACCAAGTTTTTAGTAAAATATAAGACAAGTCGTTACGATCCCCGTTTTCGTCCTATTTCTGGACATTCGACTAAGTTTGATGATGAAATGCCCTCTGAGTTAGTGACCTTAGATGGTAATCAATTTACGTTAGATATTGGTAAATTACCCATCCAAGATGACAATTTTAGATCTGGCTTAGGGGTAGAAATTGAAGTAACGGCAATTCGTTCTTTTGCGGGTTATTCGACAGAGCAAAGATTAGTTATTAAAGATCGCTTACGTTCTATTTCTGGTAAATAGTTAATAGTTAATAGTTAATAGTTAAAGGCTTTTAAATAGATATCATGATACCATTGATTTTGAGTGATTTGAGTAATTTTTCCATCAGGAGGAAAGACCGCATACTTTAAAGTTTTATCAAATCTTATGTGCATCCAAGGAACACCGTGACCATGAGTATTGCACCAGACTATATCTTGCTTAATAATCGCTTTTAAGGTTAACTTGCCTACTTCTTGCCATAATGTTTGAATTAAATCTGGTTCAGCTTGACGACAAAAGGATGCTATGTGACCATAATCTCCTGTATCTTTTGGAATTAGGAGAAGTGCATCTCTTGATAAGTTATGGAAAGTCGTAATTAATTCCAACTGGGAAAGTTGATTAAGATATTGTCGATAAGCCGAAGGATTAGAAGGGGGAAAAGATGAAGGAACTAAAACAGTAAAAAAAGGATAACTTTTAGCAAATAAAGGATGAATCGGTACAGGTTTCCATTGAAAATCAAAAGATATTTCAGCTAGTGTTTTATTCCACAAGATCCTAAATGATCGGTTTTCTGATAACTTTTGAGCAATAGAGAACCAACTATAAGGAATACCTTG
>JBFRWQ010000424.1:0-6692 GCA_051439665.1 Microcystaceae cyanobacterium
GATTCATCAAATTAAGGCAATAATTCCAAAGCCAACGGCAATTACCAAAGCTTTGCTCTAGGTTTTGCTGTTGTTGTGTATTTGGATATAACCTGACTTTGACTGCTTTTAGCATATTCAGAGTGAATGGCGTTTGTTATAAACTATCAAGCGCATAAAGTAACTGGTTTGTGTTAAGTACCCTGTCCGCAATTCATCTCTGGGCTGAGGGGCGAATGCGATTCGCCCCTTTAAAAGCCCCGTCCGACGCTGATTTGAGTAAATTCTTTTTCACTGTCAAATACAGCGTCGGGCTTCTTGCGGCGGACAGCTAAATATGTTTTGATCATTGACTATGTAACAAAAACTGCCCCAGCTTTCCCGACACAATGGTGGAAAATGGATTAAACAATACAATTAGTCTGTGATGGGTTACGGCACAAAGCATGCATTTATAAACTTTTCCTAAAAGCTATTTTTGGTATGCCTAACCCATCCTACTATATATTAAGTACTACTTGTTACCATAAGTTCATGAGATCTGTGCTGTTATCCTTCATCCTTAACATGAAAAAAGCTAAGATGATAGAGTTTCTTTTTCCAAGGGTGAATTTGGGCTTCTCGAATAACTGCTTTACCTTGCCATGAAAGATCGGGTACAGTGACATCAATTACAGTCTCATCAACCTTAGCATTTCGCATCAGATAAAGCGCTTCTTTCTCATTCACTGTTAAAGAAACGGATTCGGCCCCTTTATGGCCATAAAGATTAGCAGGAATTAAGCCATCTCTACGGAGTGCATTGGGTTTACTCCCTTCGGGACGTTGTTTACATTCAATCGTAAGTGTCATAGTAGTGAATAGTTGATAGTTGATAGTGAATAGTTATTCAGTAAAAATTGTTTAATGAACCGGACTGCCATCTGCGTCTAATAAAGCCCGTTTCGGTCCATGAATCGGATCTTCGACAATAATGGTCTGTTCCCGACTAGCACCCAAAGAAACGATCGCAATGGGAACTTTCATCAATTCTGCCAAATATTTTAAATAATTTAAGGCTTCCTTGGGTAAATCATCTAAAGTGCGACAGTTTGAGGTGTCCTGTTTCCAACCAGGTAAGGTTTTATATATTGGTTGACAACGGGCAAATTGATGGGCGTTACTGGGAAAATGATGGCAGGTTTGACCATCAATATCATAAGCAACACAGACCTTAATTTCGTCCAATTCATCGAGAACATCTAGCTTAGTGACAGCCAGACAGTCTAAACCGTTAATTCTCACGGCATAGCGCCCAATGACCGCATCAAACCAGCCACAACGACGACGGCGGCCAGTGGTTGTGCCAAATTCTGCCCCCCGATCACAGAGAATTTCCCCCATTTCGTCATTTAATTCTGTGGGAAAAGGACCTTCTCCAACTCTGGTTGTGTAAGCTTTAGCCACCCCGATTACCCGATCAATGATCGTTGGTCCGACTCCAGCGCCGACGCAAGCGCCCCCTGCGATCGGATTAGAAGAAGTCACATAGGGATAAGTACCATGATCTAGGTCTAATAAGGTTCCCTGTGCGCCCTCAAACAGGATATTGTTGCGCTTTTGCACCGCTTCAGCGATTTTCAGGGAACTATCCACCACATGGGGTCGTAAGCGCTCGGCATACCCTAAATAGTCATCAATCACCTGATTCGCATCTAGGGGAGGAAGATGATAAAGGTTTTCTAAAATAACGTTTTTATAACCAATGACCCAATCTATTTTCTCTCTGAGATCGGTTTCATCCATGAGATCCAGCACTCGAATTCCTGTCCGTTCCGACTTATCGGCGTAGGTCGGACCAATTCCCCGTCCTGTTGTCCCAATTTTGAACTTTCCTCTCCGTTCCTCTGATGCTTTATCAATAATGGGATGATAGGGCATCGTAATATGGGCAGTCTGAGAGATGAAAAGATTGTCACTCTGAATCCCTAAATTCTCTAGTTGAGCGAATTCTTCTAGAAGAATCTTAGGGTCGATGACTGTTCCCGAACCAATAATACACTCTGTTTCAGGATAGAGAATCCCAGAGGGAATGAGGTGTAATTTTAAAGTTTTTTCTTGAACGACAATGGTATGGCCGGCATTCGCTCCACCTTGGGAGCGTACCACCACATCTGCTGACCGACTGAGGAGGTCGGTAATTTTTCCTTTTCCTTCGTCGCCCCACTGTGCGCCGATAACAATAACGTTAGCCAAGATTTTTTTGGGAGCTAAAGTTCACACAATCTATCATTATCTATCCCTGTTCATCTTTTTGTCAAGTCTAGTTCATCGAAAGGGAGAATAAGCGTATTTTAACTTTTATTGAGTATTTTTAATTGTCTTAATATTAATGCGTAGCTATAATTTAACTCTACAATGCCCGAACTTCCTTGTCTCAAGCAAAATGTTAATTCAGGGGAACATCTTGGGCATATTGAAACTACCCCAATCCACTCAATGAAATTTGGAGGCGATCATGAATCCTTTGGTATTTGGTATTATAGGCTTGCTAATCGGAGCACTTCCCAGCGCCTATTTTTTTATGCAGTTATCTCCTTTACAAGGGAAATTGAAATTAGCAGAAAAGGGAAAAGAACGTTCAGAAAAAGCGTATGACGAGGCTCAAGCTGAACTACAAACCAAAACCGAAGAAATCGAGGCAGCAAAAAGTAAAATTCCTGAACTTGAGGCTCATTATCGCAGTGAAATTGAGAATTTAGAACAGTCGCATCAAACTCAGATAACAGAACTACAACAAGCCCAAGCCCAACTGCCCCAACTGGAAGCCCAAATTGAGGATATGAAAGCGTCTCAGGTACGAGTGATGGAGCTTGAAACTGAAATGGCTGCCCTACAAGCATCTCAATCTGCTGCTCCTACGTCTCAAATCACTGAAGAGCAACTGCAAGCCTTACAACAAGAGCATCAAGCTGAAATCCAACAACTGCAACAGGATAGCCAAGGACAAATTCAAGCGCTCCAAGAACAACATCGGGCAGAATTAGAAGAGCTACTGGAAACCAGTCAAACTCAAGTGCAGGAAGCCGAGCAGAAATATCTAGGAGAATTGCAAACCTATCAAGCTCAACTACAAGAAAATGAGCAGAAATACCAAGCGGAACTGAAAAACGTTGAAAGTACCTACCAACAGCAAATTCTGCTCCTTGAACAGGATTTTGAGGAACGTCTCGCTGGATCTGATGCTTCTGAGCATGAGCCTAGAGCCAACCAGACTATTGAGCATGAGCCCCCTAGTATTGAGCCAGTGGTTGCCTTAGTTGATCCTCAACCTGCTCTAGAGCAGTTAGAAGCAAACGATGTGGTAGCAGATTTAACTGCCCCTGACTCCACAGAGTCGTCATCCCTGTTAGAGGAAAACCCCGCTAACTTGGATGAAGTGTTTGCTATCTCTGAAGACTCCTCGTTTGAAGAATTAGCAGTAGTAGAACAAGAGTCCTCAGTTGAAGACGACATCGCTGGTTTAGAGGAGTTTCTCGGAGACACAGCAGAAGACGCTGATCCCGACTTAGAATTAACCCTCGATGAAAGCCCCATAGCAGAAGAAACAGAGGAAGCGCTCACTGGCTTAAATGCTCTGTTAGAAGAGACTAATGAGACAGAGGATACAGATGCTTCAGAAATTCCCGCCATTCCCACATTAGAAGGGGAACAAACCTTGTCAGTAGCAGAAGATATCGCTAATTTAGATGCTTTCCTATCAGAAACGGCTGATTTAGCGATTGATGAAGAGCAAGAAGATTCTATCCTCGAACCCTTGTCAGATAACGAGAATAGCCCAGACGAATTAGAGTTTCTCGCTACTTTACAAACAGATTCTGCACCAGCGCTTTCTGACAAAGTAGAAGACGATCAAGCAGACTCCTTACCTGATCTAGCTGATTTATCCGCACCAGATGACGATTTTTTCAGTATGATGCAAGAAGATGCCCCATTAGACGATGATGTACCCTCATCCCCCTCTTTATCAGATGAAGATAATCCCTTTGCTGATATTTTTGCAGACGAACCCGAAAAAAAGAAAGACAGTCATCCTGAAAATGGCCGCACACAACAAGACGCATTCGATGAGCTTCTGAATATGGACATGGACAAGACTTAAAGTTGTGATTTAAGGCACTCAGCAGGAGTCAGGAGGCAGGAGAAGGAGAAAATGATATAATTAAAGTGATTAATCAAACTTCTGCCTTCAAACTTCTAACCATGAGTCCCCCTGAACAACTGCTGGCTCAATCTCCCTAACCACCCACTTAATATTGGGCAATCTTTCCCCAAAAATCGTTAATAGCGTTAAAGTAGAGATAGAAGCAAAATCGTTTTTATCTGAAATTTTGATTGATCTCTATGGTGACCTCTCGCTCCCCCATCCCTCCCCTTAATAGCCACCGTTTATCTGACATTACCTCTGCTAGTCAGAATGTTGTCCCAATGGTGGTTGAACAATCTGGCCTAGGTGAAAGAGCCTTTGATATCTATTCTCGCCTATTACGGGAAAGAATTATCTTTATGGGAACACCAGTTGATGATCAAGTCGCTGATTCGATTGTTGCTCAACTCCTCTTTTTAGATGCTGAAGACCCAGAAAAAGACATTCAGCTTTACATAAACTCCCCTGGTGGCTCAGTTTACGCAGGACTGGCTATTTACGACGCAATGCAACAAGTTCGTCCCGATGTCGCCACTATCTGCTATGGGTTGGCTGCTAGTATGGGTGCATTCTTATTATCAGGTGGCACAAAAGGCAAGCGGATGGCCTTACCCAGTTCCCGTATCATGATTCATCAGCCGTTAGGCGGCGCACAAGGACAGGCGGTAGAAATTGAAATCCAAGCTAAGGAGATTCTATACATTAAAAAACGCCTAAATGATATGTTATCCGCCCATACAGATCAACCCTTTGATAAGGTAGCAATAGATACCGAGCGAGACTTTTTTATGTCAGCCCAAGAAGCTCAAGAGTATGGTCTGATTGACACAGTAATTTCTCGCCCAGGTCTAACCACCCCCACCATTTCGATCAACTCTCTCAACTAACAAAATAAGAAACAGAGCTTATGTCTAAGTACGACTCCCACCTGAAATGTTCGTTTTGCGGTAAATCCCAGGAGCAGGTCCGAAAATTGATTGCTGGTCCGGGAGTCTATATCTGTGACGAATGTGTTGAGCTATGTAACGAAATTCTGGATGAAGAATTAATGGAGGTGTCCCAAGGCACGCCTCCTGACTCCCGCAACACAGAAAAACCCGAACCAAAACGTCGTAGCGCTGCTAAACCACTGATCCATAGTCAGCTACCTAAGCCCAGAGAGATCAAAAAGTATCTTGATGAGTATGTTATTGGCCAAGATGAAGCGAAGAAAGTTCTCTCCGTGGCTGTGTATAACCATTATAAGCGCTTAAGTTTAGTTCAGTCTTCAACTAAAGCAGGGGATGATAATATAGAGCTACAAAAGGCCAACATCCTCTTAGTCGGTCCGACAGGTTCAGGAAAAACCCTATTGGCTCAAACCCTAGCTAAGATTTTAGATGTACCCTTTGCCGTTGCTGATGCGACAACGTTAACTGAAGCGGGTTATGTAGGGGAAGATGTAGAAAATATTCTATTACGTCTGTTGCAGGTTGCGGACTTAGACGTAGAAGAAGCCCAACGAGGGATTATATACATAGACGAGATTGATAAAATTGCCCGTAAGAGCGAAAACCCCTCCATTACTCGTGATGTTTCTGGGGAAGGGGTACAACAAGCCTTACTGAAAATGTTAGAGGGAACAGTGGCCAATGTGCCACCTCAAGGAGGGCGTAAGCATCCCTATCAAGATTGTATCCAAATTGATACCAGTAACATCCTGTTTATTTGTGGCGGGGCATTTGTGGGCTTAGATAAAGTGATTGAACAACGCATCGGTAAGAAGTCAATGGGCTTTATTCGACCTGGGGAAACGAATCAGAAAGACAAACGGATAGCTGATTTGTTGTTGCAATCCGAGCCAGATGATTTAGTCAAATTTGGCATGATTCCAGAATTTGTGGGCAGAATTCCGGTAATGGCAGCGCTTGAACCCTTAGATGAAGCAGCCTTAATGGAAATTCTCACCCAACCTCGTAACGCCTTGGTTAAGCAATATCAAAAACTGCTGAAAATGGACAATGTGAAGTTAGAATTTCGTGAAGACGCAGTGAGAGCGATCGCACGGGAAGCTTATCAACGGAAAACAGGTGCAAGAGCGCTACGAGGAATTGTCGAAGAACTGATGTTGGATGTCATGTATGAACTACCCTCTCGTGAAGATGTTCAGCGCTGTTTAATTACAAAGGAAATGGTAGAGAAGCGCTCAACGGCTGAGATCCTGCTTCATCCTTCTTCTTTACCGACTCAGGAGTCAGCTTAAGCTAAGAGAAGGCGATCGCATTGACGAAGGCAGGAGTGGAAAGGCACTCAGCAGGAGGAGGGAAGTTGGAAGAAGGTTATGGCCTCTCTCAACTTCTTTTCGCCTTGAAAGGCGAGTAATCCTGTACTGACCTTAAGTTGACACCAATGAACTCCCATAATCTAAGCCACTCCATAACCAGAAAATTGACGCATAAACGGCGAATGAAGACCCAAAATAATGTCTTCTTTTTTGACCCCTTTTTTGATTAACAATTCAGCCAGATCCCATTCTGTATTATTTCGC
>JBFRWQ010000425.1:0-9337 GCA_051439665.1 Microcystaceae cyanobacterium
TGCCCAGTAAAATATTAATACACATTAAGGGAATTAATTTTTCAGGGAAATGATAGGGACCATAATTATTAGAACAGTTAGTAATAATAGTAGGAAGTTGATAGGTATGATAATAGGCACGAGCTAGGTGATCACTACCTGCTTTTGAGGCAGAATAGGGACTATTAGGTGCATAAGGTGTGGTTTCACAAAAAGCAGGATCATCGGTGTTTAAACTCACTTAAACTTAGTCTGTAGAAACATGAAGAAAGCGCAAGTGATCTGGTTTTCCTAACTCATTCCAATACTGACGAAAACTTTCTAGTAGGGTGAATGTTCCTAGAACATTTGTTTTAATAAAAGCATCGGGGGCGAAAATTGAGCGATCAACATGGGATTCTGCGGCAAAATGGGCAACAATCGTGATCTTTTCTTCTTTCAGTAAGGTGTCAATTAGAGAGCGATCGCCGATATCTCCTTTGAAAAAGCGAAAATTAGAATTATCAGCAAAATCATCTAAATTATGGACATTTCCAGCATAAGTGAGCGTATCTAGCACAATAACTCTATCATCAGGGTAAGATTTAATCCAATGATGCACAAAATTAGAGCCAATAAACCCCGCACCCCCTGTAATGAGAATGGTTTGAGGCGATCGCAATGAAGAAGATATATTAGACAATTTAGTTAACTCCTTAAAATAATAATCTTAACCTTAAACCAGATATTAACAAAGTAACCTATCCCTTTGTGAAAGCCAATCGTCATGTTGGGTTGGGGATTGCTTAACAAGAATATAGCGAAATCGCCCTACAATGAATTGAAAGGGCTAATATGTATCGTTATCTAAAGATAACGATATTAAGCTAGTTTTGGAAATAATTTATTATTTCTTAATTTGTTTAGGAAAATCTTTGACTAATAAAGAGTTTTCTAACTGCCCTTGTTGATTATAGAATGTTAGATAACCTTGTTCATCACAAATCCATACCTCAACAGCTTGAGCGCTTAAATACAAATCTTTTTTATTTAAAAGTTCCTCTAAGGAATTACCTGTTGATTTAACTTCTATACAAATTTCAGGAGCAATTGAAGCCGAAAATTCATTTTCAATCATATCAAATCGTTCTGTTGAACACCAAACCACATCAGCAACTTTTACCCCATCTAATGTATCAATAGCACATTCTGGCATCACTTCTCCTGTTTTTAATAATGATTCTAATAACCGTTGAATTCTTCCCTGATAAAAGGAATGCTTGATTTTAACTGGACTCATTACAATTTGTCCCCATTTATTCAATTCAATCTTAAAGGGTAAATCTTGTAATTGTTTAAGGTCACAAACTTCTTGCCATTTCATTGTTGGTTTCCTAAAATTATTGATCCTATTTTAGCTGATGATAGTAACAATCTTTGTTAGAGATTACATAGATTAAGTTGTTTAATTAAGTCCAAAAACTCATCTAAATAGCGACATTGATCATAACCAGGTCCACAAGGTATAAAACTTTTCAAGCTTTCTATCCATGTAATAGGAAGGTGTCCTCTGGGCGCATCATAAGAATATTGAATCTGATAATCTCTAAACCATTGATAACAATTTTCTGGGTTATGCCATTCTAATTTTATAGCAAACTTTTGATAATCATAACAGTAATTCCTAATTCCTTCAAAATCTAACCAAATATCCCTTTGAACAGAAAAGCCGAACTTTCCTTTGCTATATTTTACCCAAAGATTATTAATTGTTCTCAGTTCCTCACAGGAAAAGCCCTGATAATCTGCAACATCACGATAATAATTATTTTTGTCATGATGATTGTACCAATTTAAAGCAGCGACTTGATAATAAATAAAAGTCGTTTCATAATCAGCTTCCTTCCAAAGTTCTTGTTGCAAAAATCCTTCTAATTTGTCAAATAAATTATTACGCTTAATTTCATTAACTCTTTTTTGCAATCCTTCCACAAAATCATCATCCTCCTCAAAGTGATTTTCCCACATTTCCCAAAATGCTTCCCTGATACTTTCTTGCTGTTTTTGTCCGTCGAAGTTTATCATAATTAACTTAATCACTCCATTCGTTTCTTAAAATATGTTTAATTGTACCAATTAGATTTCTTTCATTATAACTTTTTTCTTTTTGATGATGCCATATAAAGGGACAATCAACTCCTTGGGTCATAAGCAAATGTAGCTGTGTTGGTAGTGTATATAAGTCATCCGCTCCACAGACTAATATAGGAATTGTCTGCGTATGTAGATTATGTTTTAATTGACGAGTTATTGAGGTGACTTGATAAATTTGAGGAAAAGTCTCCATCACTAGATCAATAATAATAATATGAATTGAAATGCTTTGACTTTTTTCAAGGACATCATCAACTTCTGTAGATTCAATCACCCTATAATTATGACTTTTTAAATAATGATTCGATTTCAATAAGTTAGCGATCGCAAAAGTAGCTGATTTTTCACCAATATGTAGCAATAAGATATTCTTCATTTTTAAAAAGGAGAAACAGGGATAAAATAAAGGAATTAACGGATTAACCAGACAACTATGAGCTTAGATCATTTAAACGGTAAAGATATTCTAGGAATAGGGGATCTCAGTGCAACAGATATTGAGGCGCTATTAACCTTAGCCAGTCAGCTTAAATCAGGTGAATTAGACCCTAAATGCGATAAAGTATTAGGATTACTCTTTTATAAAGCCTCTACCCGCACTAGAGTCTCTTTTACTGTGGCGATGTATCAGCTAGGGGGACAAGTTATCGATCTTAATCCTAATGTAACCCAAGTGGGACGAGGTGAACCTATTTCGGATACAGCCAGAGTTTTAGACCGTTATTTGGATGTTTTAGCAGTGAGAACCTTTAAACAAGAAGATTTAGATACATTTGCCCAATATGCAGACATTCCTATTATTAACGCCCTAACTGACTTAGAACATCCTTGCCAGATTTTAGCTGATTTCCTAACGATTAAAGAGTGTTTTGGTCAAACAAAAGGAATTACTTTGACCTATCTTGGAGATGGTAATAATGTTGCCCATTCTCTTATTTTAGGTGGTGCATTAATGGGTATGAAAATTCAGATTGCTACCCCAGAAGATTATAAACCTAATCCAATGATTGTCGAAGCAGCCAACAAAATAGCGGTAGAAGGATATGATTTACTATTAACATCGGATGCAGTAGAAGCAGCTAAGGGATCTCAGGTACTTTATACCGATGTTTGGGCAAGTATGGGGCAAGAAGACTTGGCATCAGCGAGAATTCCCGTTTTTCAACCCTACCAAATTAATCAAAGCTTACTCTCTCACGCTGAGTCTGATGCAATTGTTCTTCATTGCTTACCCGCCCATCGAGGGGAAGAAATTACTGATGAAGTTATGGAAGGAAAACAATCGAGATTGTGGGACCAAGCGGAAAATAGAATGCACGCTCAGAAAGCGCTGTTAGCTGCTGTTTTAGGTTTGATCTAGACATAACCAAAAAAAGGGTTTTATACCAAATCCGACTGATAAAACCTAGTTTTCTTTCTTGTAAAGTAGTTTTCCTATAAAGCAGAAGCTGATTTCTCGGTTACTAAAAATGCCTTAGAGGTAGTTCACGATTCATGGCGATTAACCAAATCAGCAGGAGTCATGGTTTCATAAGGCTCAAATGGTTGATGAACCCAAGGATTATTGTCTAAATAAGCCGTATAATAGTCGGGTTGATAGCCAGAATTCGCTTTATACCAAATCACCCCTGTGCGAATTTCTTCGACAGGATAGCGCTCTTTTATCCATTCAATCGATTTTTGTAAACTGATTCCCGTATCTACCAAATCATCGACGATTAAAATGCGATCGCCGATCGTCTCCCCAATCATCGCTAAATGGTTAGACAGTTGAATTTCTTCCCGTCGATGATCATCCGTATAAGAAGACGTGAATAAGATCGCTAAAGGCTTATGATATAAACGGCAGATAATATCACCAATTCGCAATCCTCCCCTTGCCAGACAGATAATTTGGTTGAATTCCCAGCCAGAGGCGTAAATTTTATCGGCAAGGATCTCAATATTTTGATGATACTGTTCCCAAGTAACGTAAAGATCAGGCATTCTAGTTAATAGTGAATAGTTAATAGTTACCAGTCATTCTTTGCACCGCCCTATTTTCCCATACTTTCTCACTCGTAACAAAACTTTATATATTTTTGTGACTTTACTGAACAATAGGGGATCATAACTCGGTATGATAGACATTGATTTTTAGGCATCTCGCCATTATTCAAGCTTGGGTTACGTCAGGAGACTGTATGAATTTAATAACCAACCTTAATGTTGATCCTCTACTTGCTCTTAATTTGGAGCCAATTTTTCAATTAACCTTTGTATCTCTAATTATGTTAGCCGGCCCTGTGGTCGTCTTCATACTATTTGTGCGGCAAGGGGACCTCTAGATTTTTGGCTTAACTGAAATGACGCTTTAACTATCCTTGATTGGGGTTGAAGCGTCTATTTTTGTAGCAACGGTTACAATTTTGTAATATTTACAGAATTAAACGCAGGAAAGGCATGATATTGTGTAGCTAATCAAACAAATCATCCGCTATTGACTCCCTACGATGAGTGATTTGAGAGACTGATCATTATTACTAACAAGGAGTAATTTTTCATGCCTGAAACGCCCCAAGAAGTCTTACAAATGATCAAAGACGAAAATATTCAGATCATTGACCTGAAGTTTATTGATATGCCTGGAATCTGGCAACACTGTTCCTTTTTCCAAGATCAAATAGACGAAAGTTCTTTTACCGACGGTGTTCCCTTTGATGGTTCTAGTATTCGGGGTTGGAAAGCGATTAATGAATCGGATATGTGTATGGTTCCCGATCCAACCACTGCATGGATTGATCCATTCTACAAAGAAAAAACCCTTAGTATGGTTTGTAGTATCAAAGAGCCTAGAACAGGTGAATGGTATAGTCGCTGTCCCCGTGTGATTGCTGCTAAAGCGATTGAGTTTCTCAAAAGTACTGGAATTGGTGATACAGCCTTTTTTGGACCTGAAGCTGAGTTTTTCGTCTTTGATGATGTTCGCTTTGACCAAACCGAAAGTGAAGGCTATTATTACGTTGACAGTGTAGAAGGTCGCTGGAATACAGGAAGAGTAGAAGAAGGTGGCAACTTAGGCTATAAACCCCGCTACAAAGAAGGTTATTTCCCTGTTGCTCCCACCGACACCTTACAGGATATGCGGACGGAAATGCTATTAACAATGGGCGATTGTGGGGTTCCCATTGAAAAGCATCACCATGAAGTAGCAACTGGGGGTCAAAATGAGCTAGGAATTCGCTTTGATACTCTCGTTAAATCGGCTGATAACTTGATGGTTTACAAATACGTCATCAAGAATGTGGCTAAAAAATATGGTAAGAGCGTTACTTTCATGCCCAAACCCTTATTCAATGATAATGGGTCAGGGATGCACACCCACATGTCCATCTGGAATAACGGAGAACCTACCTTCTTTGGCGATAAGTACGCTGATTTAAGTCAAAATGCTTTATGGGCAATTGGTGGTATTCTAAGACACGCTCCTGCTCTGTTAGCATTCACCAATCCTACCACTAACTCTTATAAGCGCCTGGTTCCTGGCTTTGAAGCGCCTGTTAACTTAGCCTACTCTCAAGGAAATCGTTCAGCTTCTGTGCGCATTCCCCTTTCTGGTAGCAATCCTAAAGCAAAGCGCTTTGAATTCCGTTGTCCTGATGCAACCTCTAATCCTTATCTCTCATTCTCAGCTATGCTATGTGCAGCAATTGATGGGATTAAGAATCAAATTGACCCAGGTGAACCTTTAGATGTAGATATCTATGATCTCTCTCCTGAAGAGTTAAGCAAGATTCCTTCTACCCCTGGTTCTTTAGAAGCTGCTTTAGAAGCTTTAGAAAAAGACCATGATTTCTTGACAAATACTGGTGTATTCAGCACAGATTTTGTGGAAAATTGGATTGAGTACAAGTTAGATAACGAAGTCAATCCCATGCGTTTACGTCCCCATCCTTATGAGTTCTCCCTCTATTATGATGTCTAGGATGTTTAGACTTTTTTAATAACTGTGAAAAGCCATCCTTTGGGGTGGTTTTTTACACCTTATTTTATACTGATAACTGAAATGATTTATTTTCTCAAACAGCGCCTAATTGCTTTTCTTTTAACCCTATCTATTTTAATGGGGTTAAGCGCTTGTACCCCCTCTGAACCCCCTGTTGAGTTTACCCCAGATGGTGCAGTGGTTCAAAAAGCGATCGCTTTACAATTAGAGCAAACAGAACGACGATTAAGTAAACAGTTAAAAGCATCCCTCCCTACCTTTGAAATTAGCAAGATCGAGGTTAAAAAGAATGATCCTGTTTTTCTTAATGAGTTAGCCGCTTATCATTTAACTGGGACTTATCGCCTAATTTTACAATTACCCCACCGTAAAGTCACACAAAATAATAATCCCTTTGATATTTATCTACAACGTCAAGCAGAAGGTAAAACCTGGCGCTTATTAACAAAAACCCTTGAAACACCTACTTCTAAGCCTCAATGGTCTAGTTATTTGATTAAAGTAGATATTCCGACTGTTGAACCAGAAACGACGAATGAAGAATAAAGAATGAAGAATGAAGAATGAAGAATGAAAACCCTGATTTATCGCAGTGAACAGTGAAAGTCGAAAAGGATAGGACAGTCTTTGACAGGTTCTTATGGTCTTAATCATCCCTATTCTCTGCTATATTAGGATTTAACACTGTTAAATCCCTAGCACAATTCATAATTCATAATTCATAATTTACAATTCATAATTTACAATTCATAATTCATAATTCAAAATGATAGACTCTATCCCCAAGTTATTAACCGTAGAAGAATTTTTGAAGTTACCAGAAAGCAGCCCCCCCTATGAATATATTAATGGAGTAATTATCCAGAAAACAATGCCCCAAGGAAAACATAGTATTTTGCAACGGGAATTAAGTATCACACTGACAACTGCATTTAGACTAAATAAAGTTGCTCAAGCTTTCCCAGAATTGCGCTGTACCTTTGGAGAGCGCTCAATTGTTCCAGATATTGCTATTTTTATGAGTCAACGTATTCCTAGAGATGAGAATGGTGATGTAGCTAATAGTTTTAACTTACATCCTGATTGGACAATTGAGATTTTATCACCCAATCAAAGTCAAACTAAAGTGGTTCGTAATATTCTCCATTGTATCGATTTTGGGGCTGAGATGGGCTGGTTAATTGATGCAGAAGAAAAATGTATCTTTGTTTATCATAGGGATAAATCAGTTCAACTCATTGATCAAATGGATCTAATTTTACCCGTACCTCAATTTGCTGAAGCCATTCAGCTTACATTAGGGGAGATGTTTGACTGGTTAAAAGCTTAAAAGTCTATCGGATGAATAAGTAAATGATGACTTGGAAAAAAGATCATTTACTTTTGAGTAGGTTATCAGCAAGAAAAACTCTAGAAAACCGTTGTGCGAACGACTCTAGAGCTTTGCATAGTGCAATCGGAGGGTGATTTTTATTGACTTTATTGTCTTATCTATACAGAATAAGGTAAAGACAAGGGAATTGTATGTAACTAATTTAACCATCTCCTAAATTCTTGAGATTAAGGTACAGTAAACTGTAAGTTTTGATCCTATTTCCCTTTTCACCATGACTGATTTTTTACCCTTTGCATTACCCGAAATTGGCGATGACGAAATTAATGAAGTGATAGACTCCTTAAAATCGGGTTGGTTAACCACCGGTCCCAAAACCAAACGATTTGAACAGGAATTTGCCCAATTTTTAAACACAGACTGCGATGCGATCGCTGTTAACTCTGCTACGTCGGGGCTACACTTAGCCTTAGAAGCATTAGGTATTAAAGAAGGGGATCAAGTTATTACAACTCCCTACACTTTTACCGCCACAGGTGAAGTCTGCCGTTATTTAGGCGCAGATCCTGTATTTGTCGATATTGATGCCAAAACCTTTAATTTAGACCCCAATTTAATCGAAGCAGCTATTACCCCTAAAACCAAAGCCATTATCCCCGTCCATTATGGGGGGTTATCTTGCGATATGCAGCCCATCTTAGAGATTGCCCAAAAATATAACCTAAAAGTGGTTGAAGATGCTGCCCACGCCCTGCCAAGTACCTATCAAGGACAGTTAATTGGCACATTACCCACTGATGCAACTGTCTATAGTTTTTACGCTACCAAACCCGTCGCAACAGGGGAAGGAGGAATGGTAGTGACACGCCATCCAGAGATAGCTAAACGGTGTCGAGTGATGCGCTTACATGGCATTAATCGAGATGCCTTTGATCGTTATACTTCTAATAAACCTAAATGGCATTATGAAGTAGTAGCGCCGGGTTTTAAATATAATATGACCGATCTAGCGTCATCTTTAGGCATTCATCAACTGAAAAAAGCCTGGCAATTTCAGGAAAAAAGAAAAGCGATCGCCACTTATTACCATCAACACTTTAGTGATCTTCCTTTAATTTTGCCACCCAATGCCCCAGAAACAGACATTCATTCATGGCATTTATATGAAATTCGTGTTACTGAGGATGCACCGGTTAATCGTAATCAATTTATTGAAAAAATGGCTGATAAAGGAATTGGTTGTAGCGTTCATTATATTCCCCTCCATTTACATCCTTATTGGCGAGATACTTATAATCTAAAACCTGATGATTTTCCCCATACCTTAGCTGCTTATGAAGGGGCCGTTAGTTTACCAATTTATACTAAGATGACAATTGCCGATCAAGAGCGGGTAGTTGCTACGGTTAGAGAGATTTTAAAAGCTTAAATATTAGGGGTGGGCTTTGCCTACCCTACACTATAGATACAGACATTTTTATTGGGCTTTAGCCCTCAATCACCCCTCTCTACTCAAACAGGGTTTTATAGTCATACTAAATCGGCTTAAACAGCCCTAGTTAAAGACTATCATCGTATGTTTATAACTCCTGTCTCTTCCCACCAGTTAACTATAGTTATTCAAACAGATTTAGTATCAAAATCTCAGAATTAATCAGGTAGGTGATTATTAAAATCATCACTTATCAAAATTTTCCCTTGATGTAACCAAAAGACTCGTTTGTTATGGAAAGATAATGATTTTTGATCCTCCGTGCAGAGAGATTCCATATAGTCTAAGATTTGCTGTTGTTTATCTAGTGGCTTCTTTTGGAGTTTATCAATAATGTTTTGCGTGATTTGATGGTTGGTAATAGTCATCTTAGCTTTAACTCCCCTGAAATTTGCAGTCTAGCATTTATTAGAAC
>JBFRWQ010000426.1:0-22182 GCA_051439665.1 Microcystaceae cyanobacterium
GTCATTTCTGTATCAATAAACCCAGGTGCAACCGCATTAGCTCGCACTTTATACCGAGCGCCTTCCCGTGCTAAGGATTTCATCATACCAATGACTCCTGCTTTGGTGGCAGAATAGTTAGTTTGTCCTAAATTGCCCCGTTCTCCTGAAATTGAACTAATAGCAACCACAGATCCTTCATTATTCTCATACATTCCCTCAATAAAGGGTTTAACCGAATAGGCAACCCCTTTCAAGTTAACATTAAGTACCGCATCCCAATCTTCGGGTTTTAACTTAGCAAAGAAATTATCACGAGTAATGCCCGCATTGGCTACAACACCATAGACAGTCCCTAGTTTTTCCTTAATTTCCTGTGCTGCTGCTTCCATTGAGCTTAAATCGGTCACATCTGCCTTAATTCCTAAGATTCCTTCTGGCGCTTGATCGACGTTAACGTCAGTAAAAGCAACTTTTGCTCCTAAATCTTGGAGGAATTTGGCAATGGCAGCACCAATTCCTCTATTGCCGCCTGTTACAACGATTACTTTGTCTTCTAAGCCTAAAGATACCATTTTTATGACTCCTAAATTAATAATCAAACGATGAAGTTGGGATGGGCGCAAGGCTTGCGCCCCTACACAGTTGGTTTAATTACACTCTTTCAATGGCTAAAGCTGTGCCGCCTCCCGTGCCGTGGCATAAAGCAGCCATTCCCAAGGTTTTATCCTGTTGTTTGAGGGAATTTAACAGAGTAACGACTATTCTTGCCCCAGATGCCCCAATGGGATGCCCTAATGCGATCGCACCTCCGTTAACATTAAGAACATCGGTTTGTACCCCTAACAACTTATTAAATAAAAGGGTACTCACAGAAAATGCCTCATTATTCTCAAATAAATCAAAATCTGAGATCTCTTTATCCAATTTCGTTAACAGTTTCTTCGCTGCATAGATGGGAACTTCGGGAAAGCGCCATGTGGGTCCCCCTGCCCAAGAACCGCCGAGAATCTTACCAATGGGCTTTAAACCATAGCGCTCAACGGCTGCCTGACTAGCAAGGATTAAAACGGCTGCCCCGTCTGAAATTTGACTACTATTGCCTGCCGTTAATACCCCTTCTTTACTAAAGGCGGGACGTAATTTTCCTAAGCTTTCTAAGGTGGTATCCCCTCGAATTCCTTCATCAGCATCCAAAACCGTCACCCCTTTACGACTTTTGATCTCAATGGGTACAATTTCGTCTTTAAAAAGTCCTTTTTCAGTGGCTTCTGCTGCTCGTTGTTGAGATAAACAGGCTACCTCATCTAGCGCTTCACGGGTAAAACCATGTTCGGCGGCCAAGCGCTCGGTTTGATCCCCCATTCCTTCCCCTGTGGTGGCATCCCGTAACCCATCATGAACCAGTAAATCTGTCAAGTTTTCGGGCGCACCCATTAACAATTTGTAACCCCAACGGGCACGATGGGAGAGATAAAACCCAGTTTGAGACATAGACTCCATCCCGCCAGCTAGGACGATATCGGCTTCTTCTGCTCGTATGGCTGTAGTAGCGTTAATAATACTAAGCATAGCAGAGGAACAAACCATATTAACGGCATAACCATCTACTGTGTCGGGAATCTCTGCTTTTAAAGCAGCTTGTTTAGGTAGGAGTTGTCCTTGTCCCCCACTTAACACATTTCCCATAATATACAAGTCTAGGGCTTCCCCTTCAATTCCTGCTTGGGTTAAAGCAGCTTTCATTGCGTGTGCACCTAAGTCCGCAGCCGAAAAACTGACTAAACTACCGCCAAAACGTCCTAAAGGAGTCCGAACGGCTGATACAATATAAACGTCTCTCATATTAGAGATCCTTACCTATTAGATCGTCATAGCAATGACATAAGCTTTCCCATTGAAAATATTTCTAGATTTTTCTTCAACAAGAATCAGGGCTTTTTGTCACAGTAGAATTATCTCCTGTTAACGCTTAGGTTTCTCTAAAATTTAGTTTTTTTTAAGAAAATACCAGAAAATCTCTGATTTAATACTTCTTATGTTTCATTTCTTCTCAATGAGTGAGCAAAATTGTAGCACAAGCTTCTAGCTTGTCACAGTCATTAAGATTAATTGTAAAATAGCAGTGCTAAGACGTAGAAAATAATGCTTGATTATTTTATCATTTCTGTAACTCCTAAAATTCTATACTATGTTTAAGGTGCGTCCTGTTCGCAAAAAACGATTAACGAAGCGGTTTAGCCCTCTCAAACAATCTCATCCCATAGATATTTTACATCCTGCTACCTATGACTTATATCATTGGTTGTTGGCTTTAAAATGGCAACCTTTTTTATTACTTACTACTCTTTTTTACTCTAGTATTAATCTTGTTTTTGCCCTAGCTTACATGAGTACAGGGGACGGAATTGCCAATGCTCAACCAGGCTCTTTTAAAGACTCTTTCTTTTTTAGTATTCAAACCCTATCTACAGTGGGATATGGTTCAATGTATCCCCAGAGTTTGTATGCCCAAATTTTAGTGACTATTGAAATTTGGATTGGGTTATTACTATTAACTATTTTAACAGGACTCATGTTTGCCCGTTTTTCCCGTCCAACTGCTAAAGTCATGTTTAGTAATGTAGCAGTTATTTGTCTCTATAATGGCACTCCTACCTTAATGTTTCGTACTGCTAACCGACGGGATAATCGGATCTTAGAAGCGCAGATTAAAGTAAATTTACTCCGCAATGAAATTACCCAAGAAGGTCATCAAATGAAACGGTTTTATGATTTGGAATTAGTGCGATCGCAAACTCCTGTCTTTGGACTGAGTTGGTTAGTGATGCACCCCATTGATCAGAATAGTCCGCTTTATGGACAATCATTGAATGATTTAGCCCAACAAGAAGCAGAACTTTGGGTGACATTAACTGGTTTAGATGAAACCTTTTCCCAAACGATTCATACCCGTCATTCCTACTATACCGCAGAGATTTTAGAAAATCAACAGTTTGTTGATATTTTTGCGAAAACACCTCAAGGAGATGTTTATATTGATTTAACTCATTTTCATGAAGTTGTCCCTTGTAATTATACTAAATCTGTTTAAATAACCACAGAGAAGCAGGAGTTAGAACCAGAAGATAAGAGTCTTTAACTAGGGCTGTTTAAGTGGATTTGATATTATTAAAGATTAATAGTTAATGAAATGTTAGCCAAAGCTGATCACCAACCTCACTCATTAAGTTGACTAAGGAACTCTTGTGCTTTCTGATAGCCTATCTTATTACCTTGAGCCAAGAATAGTTGCGCTGCTTTTTGCAAATCTGCGATCGCACCAGGTTGATCTCCTAAGCGAGAACGAGATGTTCCTCGATTATAGTAAGCTTGAGGTAAATTAGGTTGAAATTCTATAACTTGCGTATAATCTTCGATTGCACCTTGCTCATCTCCTAACTGGGAACGGACAATCGCTCGATTACCATAAGCTGGGGGATAGTTGGGATTCAGTTCTATTGCTTGGTTATAATCTTTAATGGCTTTTTGGGTATCACCTAGTCGGTAATAGGCATAGGCACGATTGTAGTAAGATCGAGCCAGTTGAGGATTAAGTTTAATGGCTTTAGTGTAGTCCTTAATTGCCTCCTGTTGTTTGTCTAACACAAAATAAGTATTACCTCGACCATTATAAGCTTCAGCAGATTGGGGATTCAGTTGTATAACTTGGTCAAAATCTGTAAGAGCAGCTTTAAAGTCTCCTTTTTTAGCCTTTTCTAAAGCCTGTTGATAGACTTCTTCCGCTTGGACTGAATTAACCGAATTTGAGGGTATGGATGAGGAATTGGTGGTGCAACCCAGAGGAAGGCCGCTAACCAACATCAGAATTCCTAATAACAAGAAAGCGCTTGTAATAGGTTTGATCATTTTGTGCCTGCTCCTAATCATTCAATTGGATTGATTTTTTTCTAGCCCAAAAACGAGGTTCAATGCTGGCAACTGCGATTAAAAAACACGCCATCCCTAAAGGACCAAGGGGAGGAACATGAGAGATTCCAAACAATATACCAGAAGCAATGAGAAGTACAATTGAGAACCGAGATGCACCATCATAGGCCAAAGCAATAGCTGCTGCTATGACTCCAATAGCCCAACCACCCCCACCAAGAATACCAATAACCGAGAAAGTACTACCCCCGACAATAGGGTCTAACAAAAGAACGTTAAACTGTTGACTGGCAAAAATTTGGACATTAGGGGATAAGTCTCTAGCGCTGCGAATTAGTAAACCACCGGCGATTCCCATAATAGAATCGAGAGCAGTATAGAAAACGATAAAAAAACCGATACCAATACGGCTTATAGTTGCAGCCCTTCCTTGCAAGTTATTAACAAGGATAATAACCGCTAATCCTAGTAGTCCAAATAGAGGTAGTTGCAGTAAATGAAGCATTAACCACCAATCTACTTTAGGTAAGATCGATTCATAAGGCGTTTTACCAGGCAAACCAACGGGATGCCAAATTTCCAGAAGACCTAATGTTAATGGCGTTCCAACTATAATTATTCGTTGTAATAGTAACCGTCCTTGTAATAGGTTAAGGGTTTTCATGAGTCATACAAATCCTGATTCGGTGAATGCTTCCCATCCTAACGTGAGTTATATTAAATCTGGTTTACATACTAAGCGTAATAGATAAAGCAAAGGCAATTTAGTATCAGGTATGTTGTTGGGCTTTAGCCCTAACTACCCCTCTCGACTAGCAGGGTTTTATAAGTCGAACTTGTATTTCACATAAAATTGAATCGGCTGTCCCAACATGATGATGGAAAATGTATAAAATAACACAATTAGCCTGTGATGGGTTACGGCACAAATCAAAATTTATAAGGTTTCCTGAAAAACCATCCCTGTGCCTAACCCATCCTACGATGTATAAGTTTTGCTGATCACCATAAAGTCAGGAGAGCCATAATTTAGCTGTATCCTCAGAAAAGCCACCATTAGGCGGCTTCGAGTCAGATTAATTGATCACTTTTTCCGTCGCCACAAGCGATAACTGATCATTCCTAGAGCAGTCAGACCTAAACCAACTGTACTAGATGGCTCAGGAACAGGAATGACCTCTAGATTGACAGAACAGCCACCAGATCCACAAATTGCGTCTGAATCATCTGAATTGACAAACGGAGCAGTACCTCCTGCCCCAAATTCCGCACTAAACACGTTAGACTCAGCAGTCGTCACTGAACCCCCACCAGTTTCAGGCGCTGGGATACTCACTAGGTCATAGAATTGAGCAGTAGTCCTACGAAAACCTGTGTTGAAGGTTCCACCACCAGGTAACTGAAAGACTGGCCCAAGATTAGAATCACCAAGGGTAATACTGACTGTCCCAAATGCACCTTGTTGGGATGGATTGGTATTTCCAGCAGTGGCGATTGGATTTCCATCCATATCTCCTAAGAAAAAGTTTAGAGACAGAGTTTCACCAGGATCAAAATCATCTACCACAAAGGTGAAACCATCAAGAACATTGTCACCATCATCGACGGGATCAAAACTTCCCGGCTCCAGTATCCAAGATGGAATCCCCATTTCGACAATATCCCAATTGTTAATAGGATCTGCTAATCCATTATCCCAACGAATATAGGTTGAAGTAGAAGTTTGGACACTCCATTCGTTAGGTGTTCCCTGTAGCGCAGGAGAACCATCAGGTAGCATCATTCCTTGTGGTCCACGTGGATTGGGATCCCAAACCTCATCAGGTCCAAGAGGAGCGCCATTTTGGTCAACCCCTGGATTACTTAAGAATAAGCCATCACTGGTACCAGTATTTAATGCAATATCAAGATCGTATGCAGGTTGATCTGTCCAGTTTAAAATTTCAAACTCAAAAGTGTATTTATTATTTTCAGGATCATCTTGATCAGATCTTATATCAGTAAATCTGAAACAAAATACATCAAAACCAACTGGTGGATCTGCTAGAGCAGGTTGAGCAAAAGCTCCTAGCATAAAAAGGGCGGTTGAAGCCTTGAGAAGTGGACGAAGACGGCTAGGAATCAACTGGCTCAGAGTTTTTGGTTTTGTTAATTGATGGAAATTAAACATTATGTTTTGGCTTTAAACAGTATTGAAAAATGGATACCCGATCATGATAACCAGCTTTTTTAAGAAAGTTAATGTTTTTAAAGTTCTCTTTAGAATTTATTTTAAATATTAACAAAGCTACATTTTTCTTAATAAAATGCTGTGGAGAGCGTGACGTAAGAACAAATGAATTAAATAATAAAAATCGTGGTATGGACAGACAGTGGGGGAAGAAATTAATCTGAACCGCACTGTATTGGGTGACCTCTACGGCTAAAATGGAATTAAGTGGCGGTAAAAGAGGTAAAAACAATGACAGTAGCAATGCGTAAACCCATTTTAGTCGTAGGAATTGGCCTATCCTTAATACTTTGGGGTTGGGAAAGTCTTAATCAAAATTTTGCAGATATGGGACAATGGATGATCTGGGTAGCGCTCGCACTGGGATCAGGAGTCTGGTGGTTACGTCCAAAAAAAGAACAATTAAAACCATTTAAACCCGTTTCTCCGATTAATCAAGTAAAAGTTGAGCAAGCCATTGCTAAAACCGAAAAAGCTTTAACTATCTTGGCTAAAGAAAATCCTAACTTTGATCTCACTTCCCTACAAAATCAACTACATAATCTGACTCAACCTCAAACCAAGCAAAGCGTTACTATTGCGATCGCTGGCGGAAAATCAACAGGAAAAACCACCCTCATAAACCAATTTAAAAAAGATAATTTAGGGGAAAATGTCCAAATAATAGAGACAGAACCCCTTTTTAACGAATCAAACACCTTTAACTTAGACAAGCTTCAGATAGCAGATTTAGTCATTTTCCTAGTCAATGGAGACTTAACCGAAACAGAATGGCAAACCTTACAATATTTTCAGACTCACTATCAGCATCCTCTCCTCATTTTTAATAAGCAAGATCAACATCTACCTGAAGATAGAGCCTTAATTATCCATCAATTGCGTCAACGGGTAGAAAACTTACTCAGTGAAGCAGAAGTTATCCCTGTTAGTCTTAACCCTCAACCCCTTACCGTCAGACGCTATGATGCAGATGGTTCAATGGAAGAAACCCTCGAACCCCAACCTCCTGAATTGAATGGATTAATAGATACTTTAACAACGATTTTAGAAGAAGATAAGCATAATTTATTATTAGGACGGGTGTGGCGACAGGCTAATCAATTAGAACAGCAAATAAAAGCCCAAATTAATCAAATTCGACGGGATCAAGCGCTTCCTTTGATTGAGAAATATCAATGGATTTCAGGAACAATGGCCGTGGCTAATCCAGTCGCTACCCTTGATCTATTGGCAACAGCAGCGATTACTGCTCAAATGGTGCTAGATTTAGGCACAATTTATTATCAGTCCTTTTCTTTATCCCAAGCGAAAGCTGTTTCTACTGAAATGGGTAAATTAATGGTCAAATTAGGATTAGTTGAACTTTCCACCCAAACCATTAGTAGTCTGTTAAAAGGAAACACCATGACATACTTAGCAGGAGGTGTTATTCAGGGAATTAGCGCTGCTTACTTAACTCGCATTGCAGGATTAAGCCTAGTTGAATATTTCCAAGATCAGGAATTGAGCGATCAGAAAGGATTTCAGTTAAACTTAGAGCAGCTACAAGGAAAAATGCAAGAAGTCTTTCAAACCAATCAACGAATTGACTTTCTCAAGGGATTTGTCAGTCAAGCGCTTGCTAAAGTAGCTTAAGAGGAGATAGAAAAAGTAATCTTGACAAAGAGATAAGAGAGTCGCTATGATAGATTCTTGTGCAATCTGCGGACGTGGCGGAATTGGTAGACGCGCTAGATTTAGGTTCTAGTGTCTTTGGCGTGAGAGTTCGAGTCTCTCCGTCCGCATTTATCTTAAACCCTTATTGGATAAGGCTTTTACAGCGAACGTATATCCCTCACCCTCACATCAAAGACCCTAGTTACTCAATACTTACTCAATTATAGCTCGTTACGACTGGGTAACGTAAAGTAACGTAACTATAACGTAAGTCCATAACCAGTAAGAACATACCCTAACAGGGAATGATAAGTAAAGCTTATATCTAGTAACAATATACTAACTGTAAAACCCTTGCTATGACTGGGCTGTAACCACTTTCGCCTGTAAGGGCAGTTAAACGACTTTTGAGTATCAGCAATCATTGACTATGTAACACGGACTTATAAGGCCATATATCGGCCATACAGTGAAGGTTAAGTTACGGCTACCAACCTAACAGGAAGGAATGATAAGGGAATCTTAAATTAAGTTCAAGAATACTCATGTCAAGCCTATATGTGCAACATACAATCTATAATGTGAAATCTATAATGTGAAATTTCCATATTAGAGAACTCACATTAGAGGTTTCTATCAACTCATCTCAACCCCAATCACTACAAGCACTTGTACTAATCACTGGTTACTGACTACATAGAACACTTATATCAATGGCCATGCTACTGAATACGCTGTAAAATGCTGGTTGTTAGCTGTTAGTAACGGGTCTATTAATTATGATGAAACAGAAACTTAGTTACATTCGTTCCCATGAGATAGGCATTGATGAACGTCATTCAATCTCACTAGAAACACTAGAAGCTATTAGCGAGCGAAAATGGGAACGCTTGATTAATCACCTTCAATTCTTGCGCAAGAACGGTCGGTATTTAACCGACTACGATTTTAATATCAATTCAGTAGTGATAGAGAACGGGAAAATGGTATTAGAGGAAGACCAAGTAACTGATAACTGGTTTAGGTAGTGATTACAAAAAATCTTCTAACAGGGGTAAATAATTTCTCTCTGTTAGAATCCCTTACATATCAATGCCTTCAGGGACTCTCTAATAAGAGGTTTCTAATGTGAACTCAGAGAGAAGGTAAAAACCATACATTAACTTAAAAGGAATATGTATAATAGGTTAGTACCAGTCACTTTAGAGGTATAATGATATGAATCCAACAAAAAAAAGAGACCGAAGATTTAAGTCCGACGGGACTGCCCAGAAAAGTAAGATGACCTTCAGCCTAACTCAGGACTTAAAAGACCGACTGGATGCCACCAGTGACCGCACTGGAATTCCTTCAGCCACCCTGATAAGACGTGTCATTGAGGTAATGATAGACAGATACAAGTCTGATGAGCCTAATGAGTAAGTTGTAGTAATTCTGAAAAAACACGGTTGCAAGGATTACTTGCAACCAACCATATCTTTATTAATGATAACATGAAAAGACAATTAAATCAAAACTTCTCTGACTACTCTCAGGAACAGCGTGAAGCACTAGCTCGTACCTGTTTGTTGCACATTGACCCCAAAAGTACCAGAGAAGAATGGGTAAAAGTAGCCACTGCTCTTAAGACTGTCAATGATGACCTGTTCTATAACTTTGATGAATGGTCACAGTGGTCTCCTGACCAGTATAACGCTAAGGACTGTAGAGATACATGGAAGTCGGCAAAACCAGAGACAGTTAACTTACCTTACCTAGTCAGCAAGGCTAAGTATAACGGGTTTGACCTTAGACAGTGGCAGATTGACCAAGGTATAACCAGACAAGGTAAAGGGTTTAAGAAGGTAGGGAAGCCTACGGTAGAGGTAAAGAATTTAGGTATTGAGACAGTTAAACCTCAATCATTCCTTGTTCCGAAAAAAGAACAGACAGACTATGGTTACAAGCTAACTTATCACCTACCTTTTTCTACTGTTAGCAACGTTTCAGGTGTGTGGGATGTATTCGCCATACGTGAGGAATACTATGATAAGGAAGGTAATCGTACCGTTCCAACAGGGAAGGAAAGGAACAAATCCTACCGACTTACAAAAAAACGTCCTGAGAATGAACCACTAGAATTCTATGGTCAGAGACGGCTATCAATGTCTGGCAGCAAGTGGTGTTTGGTGGTAGAGGGTGAAACGATGGCAGACGAGCTATGGAAGGTAGGAATCCCTGCTGTTAGCCCGCAAGGTAGTTGGAAGGGTGAAGACTTAGAAGCTTTCGCTAAATGGGTAAAGAAGGAAGGAATTCACCTTGTGATGTGTCCTGACAATGACCAAACAGGTAAAGACAAGATGCTTAAGCTTGTTAAGGCAATGGACAGACAAGGTGTTAACCAGTACAATATGGTAGATATATTGACGTTATGGGAGGACTGTCCTAATAAGGGTGACTTAAAGGACTGGATACAGCTAACTATGTCTAAACAGGACATTGATGTAGAAAAGTGTGGTAAAACCCTTGCTGAGTGGATTTCAGGGTTAATTGAGGGTGGTTATATCCCTGACTGGATGGTTGACACTGGTCAACCCCTAACAGGAGATGAAAGACTAGATTGTGACCGTAATCTTAAGCAGTTACGTTTTATCGTGTATGACGAACTTGTCAACACACCTGATATTAAGTTCATTGTCCCCCAATACTTTGCTAACCAGTCAGTATCAATGGTTTATGGTGAGTCAGGGGTAGGTAAGTCCTTCCTAGCGTACAATCTCGCTAAATCCCTACTAGAAGGCAGTGACTTCCTAGACCAACCAGTACCAGACTGTAACGACGTTTTGGTCATACAGATGGATGAACCACTACCTACAACTAAGACAAGATGGGAATCATTGGGGCTACTGCCCTACGTGAAAAGGAACGCCCTAAACCTAGTACCAGTAACGGAGGGGTTCACCCTAACAAAGGAGAATATTGCCCTGTTAGATGAGTCCTTAAAGGCTAACCCACAAATATCATTTGTTATCATTGACAACCTCCTACACGGTATCTCTGGCACTGGTATTGACATCAATTCATCTCAGGTAGAGACAGACATTATTATCCCATTGCAACGGATAGCTACACGCTATGACTGCCATATAACCATTCTTCACCATACCAAGAAGGGTGAACCTGAAACCTTCTATGGGTCAAACACCATTAAGAATGCCCTAAGTTATATGGGATGCCTAATTAAAACCCGTAGCGGTCGGATAGCCCTTAAGGACATCAAACAACGTAACTGCCCTGAGATGAGAGAGGTTAGTTATATCCTTAATGAGAATGGGTTAATTGACTCCCCAATGGTCATGTGTGGTGGTAATGATGGGTTTGATGAGCAACCCGTACCAACTCCAACAGAAAGGAATGATAGTGAGGTTTTTCTACTGTTAGCTAAAAATCACCCCAATGGGCTAACGGTCAATGAGTTGGTAGAAGAGTCAGGGATGACTAAACGAACGGTACAACGTCACCTTAAACAGTTAGAAGAAAAAGGATTGATACTATCAGAAAAAATAGACTCAAGGGGGACTAAGCGATACTACCTTAAGGTCGATACCGGGGAAAATGTTACACCGAGTCAAGACACCACGACACTCACCCCCCTAGTACCTGACATGGGTGTCGTGGTAGGGCTGGAAACAGCTAAAACCCTTGTCAATACTGAGTTAGACACCACGACAGCTACCACGACACCCACCGAGACAGTTAAGTCTAACCCAACAGGGGTAAATACTACAAAACAGGATAGTACTAGCTGTAAGCCAGAGCGTAGCACTAAGACAAATTCAAAGGTAAAAATAGGGGACTATGGCTACTATCTAACAGAGAAGAAAAAGACATTATGGCAAGTAACTAATGTCAGTAAAACAGGGAATCTTTCTATCACTGACCCCTATGGGAATTCTGGGTATATTGAGCCTTCAGAATTCAAGAAAACTAATCCAAATGGGACAGGATTCTAGGAGGTTGTCTGTCAATCCCAGTTCATAGCGTCATCTTTATGGCGTTGACTTTTGACGCTATGAACTCACCCCTAGAAAATCCCTTAAGCGTTCCCTAACCTCTCTCATTGATGGGATGAGTACGTTACCTTGCGTTACTCTGTCCCAACAGTGAGAGACTCCTATTCTTCTTACCTGTTAGGTGTCTCCAATAGCCCTTTCTCTCAGCATGAGGCCTAGACGTTCTGACCACTTCTCACTGGGTGTCCTTACACCACTCGTAGGATAGACCATAGCCTTAGACCTTCCATTGTCTCGTAAGCTTAATTCAGTCCTAACAGGAAAGGAAGTTCAAATGTACATAGTATGTTGCTACTTACCATCTACCTTATGTTAACTATTAAGCTACAGACTATATGGTTATTGTAGGGACATTGCTGTAACAATAGGTAAGTAAGGATACTTAAAACCCTAGTGGATTAGTCCCAAATAATCAGCACATTAGGCAGTACATTTTTACCCTGTTAGTGTAATTGTCAATTCCTATTTCTAATGAGAGATGTCTAATAAGAGCATTTCATATTAGAGGGTTCATATTAGGAATTGGGAGAAGGATTGACAGCTAAAAATAAACCATCAATCCTTTCCTGTTAGAACAATTCAGTGAGGTTATCTAACTGGTAAACAACCATTAATACATTCTTAACAGTCTCATTACTCAGTTCAATTCCCTTGTTCATAAGCGACTCTTTAGCCATCTCTAGACTCATTGGTTGCTTAGATGAGTTAGTGAGTAAATCAATGGTTGTTTGAACGTTAGAACGCTTTTTGTAAACCGTCTCGTTAACGATAGTAGAATGTCCCATTGACCTTGCTCTTATCTCTTGTGGAATGCCATACATTTCACCTAACTGGTTATAAAGATGTCTGAAGGCATACAACTGACTCACTGGGCATTTAGCAGACTTTAATCGGTGTCTGAATTGATTATCGAAACCAGATACTATTGATTGCGGTGTACTATCATCACTAGGGGAGTAAGTAGGTAACAATGGGTTACGAATACCTAGCCTATCAATCATTTCTCTGTTTGTATTAACTGGTTTACAGAGCCTTTTACCTGTTTTAATGGTTGTTCCAAAAAAGGTAAAGTCACCTAAGTACAGTAACAAATCCTTATTATTCGGGTTACTCAATGCAGGTATGATTACCTTGTCAACTGTGACCGACTGGGTAAGGTTTAATGATGCTGCTACCTCACTAGGTCTTAGTCCATAAATCACACACATTGACGCTACCCATAGCCATGACTCACGGGCTTCCCTGACCCTTTCTGTCATGATAGATGGCAACTCAGACTTAACCTTATCGTGCCATTCTAGGAACTCTTTAAGACTAATTGATTGCTTATCCCTGAATTCAGTTTGACGGCGTTCTATGCTGTCTAACTGCTCTAATAACTCATCCTTGTTATGGCAGTATTTAGCAATTTTGGTTAACACTGAATGGGCATCAGTAAAGCTTTTAGTTCCTTGCTTCCACGTGAATAGTACCGACTTAAAGTCATTCCAACAGGGATAAGTATCTAAGGACTCAAAACGGTTAAATACCGACTGATAATAACCACTAAAAGCATGAACGTCATTGGGTATATCCTTTGAGCGCTTGCGTTTAGTGTTCTTATTGTAGCCATTGAAATACTCATTTTCTATCTGTTGGAAGATTACACGGTACGTCTTTAAGTCGTTCTTGATATAGTGCTTTTCAAGTATTTCTCTGTCATACCATTCCCAAAAGTCACTAGCTTTTACCACTGTTTGTAACTTCTCAGCTATCTTGTGAGCTTTTCTCACTGCTAGGATAATACCTGTTTCTGTGAACTCTACATTGCATCCCTTGGTGGTACGCTTACCCGTTATTGGGTCTTTGAATTGCAATAGTAAGTGTTTATCTTTTTGAAGCTTAGGAGCTACACCCTTTGGGTACTCTTTGCGCTTACGGTGATAGAACGCTAACAGAGAAGAATTGCTGTTACCCGTGTCTTGATGGTTGTTACTCATTTTTTACTCATTTATATGGATGGCTATGGGTAGTAGCGGGTAAAGAACTGGTGTCCCATTGCTACGAACCTTGTATAATGAGTAATTAGGGGTACTTGTATGGCTAATTACAGCTACTAACGTAGTTTGTTACAGTTCGAGTCTCTCCGTCCGCATTTATCCCCAAGACAACAAGGTATAAAACTAACCCATCATCATCAAGTTTATATTAGGCAGTCAGATGCTTGCCATTGTAAATTGATCTTTAGATCATTCATCCAACTTGGCTTAATCAAACCATCGTGCTGAAGTCGTCCCACCACAATACCAGGATGAATGCCGATTTTTTCGGCAAATTTAATAACCGCTTTCTTTGACTTCAAATTAGAAAGTTCTGGCTGACATCTGGCAGAAATCAATAAATCCCGTGACCATTGATCTGCTTCCGCTTCCTGTTGAGATAAAGTCTCCCCATTACCATCCCACTCATCTAAAAAAATATCCTTTTTATCATGGAGAAGAATATGAGCAACTTCATGAAAAAAAGTAAACCAAAAACGGTCATTTTGTTTCCCATAGAGAGAAAGTTGAATTAAAGCTTTGTGGGGGTTTAACCAGCGTGCCATACCGCTAACGTGCGCCCCTGGAATAGCAGGAACTAACACAAAAACAACTCCCGCTTCCCAACATAAACTCTGAATTTCAGGAAAAAATTTCTCAGATGCTAAAACTGTTAAAGAACGGATTTCTTTAACTACCTTTTCAAACTTTGACTTATTGTACTTAGGACAATCGAACTTTTCTGCCTTAATCTCTCCCTGACGAATCCACGCAGAAATCGCACCAATATCACTCTGAGATTCTCTGGTACGGCGAAAGGAACATTCCATTTTCCCATAACAGGCTTGCCATTCATTGGGTGATGCTACGCCAAAAAAAAGCAATAGTTCCCTCACAATAAAAGGCTTGTTTTTCTGGTCTAGACGACATTGAGGAATAATTCCCTGCTTCATCATTTTTTGAACAGGAAGTTCGTCTAACCAACTAATATACTCCTTTAATCGTCTTTCTTCCTCCATTTTGGCCAATTTTGCACGATACTGTGCCTCGCGATTAAGCCAAAAATCTGCACTACTACCCAAAACTCGCTCTAATTTCAGAGCAGTTTCCTCACTAATGGGAGCTTTACCATTAATTAGTTGACTAATATGCTTAGTCGTATAACCAAGACGCTCTGCCAATTGCGCCTGAGTCCAATCTTTTTCTTCAAGTAAATCAGCAATAGTATCACCTGGTGGCGATACCCAATCTGGGGTAAAAGCGAGCATTGTATCAGTCATGATAATCCCCAATGAAAACAATACGGATAGCAGTAACCTTCGCCCAATTAATGCTTAAATCCTCCTTCAAAGGAGGAGGATCGTCACTTGGCTCAAAAACCAGCCGTTTTCCCCCTGCTAGGTCTAGAGCAAACAGTCCTTCGCCATCACCCTTTAACGGATGTGGTCGTCCAGCAACAAGGTCTTTGACTGATTTAGCGGCGTTCAAATCAGCTAAACGAGACTTAAGTTTGCGAGTACAAGGTTTTCCTAACTGTTTGAGAGCTAGGTCTTGATTCTCACATAGCTTCTTCAGCTTTTTATTTTTGAAGGTGATCTTCATTTTTGAGATTCTATTTTAGTTTACCATTTTGGTAAACTTTTTTCTACAGTCACACATTATCCAACATTTTAACTAAACTATCCATTTCTTCCCCAAAAAACAGCCCAAATTCTTCTCATAGAATGGTATCCTTGTTCTTATTCATCTTTAACTCCACGATGTATATAAAGGGGACTCGAAAGACTATAGCCTATAACCTTATATTATGAGCGATCGCCTCTAGGCGCAAAATCATATTGAATCTTAAGCAGAAAAACTACGAGTTTCAACCTACGATAGAGTTTAAGAGAATTGTCTGTTACCAACATAACTAAAATTATTATAGAAATCCTTCAATCTAGTCAATTTTGATGCAGACAATCACATCAACAAATTAATTTTTGTGGATAGGAGATAACCCTAAAAGCTACAATATAAAGCAAATATTAAGAAAGATTGCCAACGAAACAATCATTTTCTGTTCTGGGCATTTTAAACTTAGTCGGTCCTACTTCTAGGAGAAATTTATGAAACGGTTTGTTTGGGATCAGTCTTTAAGTACAGGACATCCAACCATCGATGCTCACCACAAAGAGTTATTTTATGCGATTAATGATCTAGCTGATGCAGTAGAGCAAGGAAAGGGGGAAAGTGCCATTAAAAAATTATTAGTGTTTCTTGGGTATTATGCAGAATGGCATTTTGAAAAAGAAGAAGAATGTGTTAGAGCTCATCATTGCCCCTTTGCCGAAGAGAATAATAAAGCACATCAGCAATTTTTACACACTTTTAAAAATTTAAGTCAAGAATTACACGAAAAAGGCGCAACCGATGAATTTGCTATTAGAGTGCATGGTATCCTATCCCAATGGCTGATCGATCATATCTTGAAAATTGATACAGCCAATTTAAACACTTGTGTTGATCTTGCCAGTTAAATACAATAGATAGGTTGTGATATCCTACCATTATTGTGCCAGAATTACCAGAAGTAGAAACAGTCCGTCGGGGTTTAAATCAACTAACCGTCGGACAGACCATAGAAGGTGGAGAAGTCTGTTTAAGCCGTAGTTTAGCCTATCCTGACTCAGAATCAGAATTTTGGTCACAGATCATCGGCTTACGCTTTTTAGAATGGCGTAGGCGAGGAAAATACCTATTAGCTACCTTAGAAGACCAACAAAATCAACCGCAAGGAGGAATAGGGGTTCACTTGCGGATGACAGGGCAATTATTATGGTTAAATAAAGACAAAGAACCCTCAAAACATACCCGTGTCCGTTTTTTTTGCGAAAATCAACAGGAATTGCGCTTTGTTGATATTAGAACCTTTGGTAAAATTTGGTGGATTCCACCGATGGTATCCCCAGAAAAAATCATCACTGGACTACAAAAATTGGGCTTAGAACCTTTTTCAGAGGAATTTACAGCAGAATTTTTAAAAAAGTCATTTCAACGCCGTAAAAGAGCAATTAAAACTGTTTTACTAGATCAAGATATTATTGCAGGACTAGGAAACATTTATGCAGATGAAGCGCTCTTTAAAAGCGGGATTCGGCCAACAGCGATCGCATCCCAACTGACCCTACCCCAATTAGAACGACTGAGATCAGCTATCATCGAAGTCTTAGAACAATCAATCGAACATGGGGGGACAACCTTTAGTGATTTCCAAGGAGTCACTGGTATTAACGGTAATTATGGGGGAATAGCGTGGGTTTACCGTCGAACAGGGCAACCCTGTCGAATCTGTGATACAACTATTGAGCGGATTAAATTAGGGGGACGTTCCACCCATTTTTGTCCAAAGTGCCAATTTAATAGTTAATAGTTAATAGTTAATAATTAATAGTTATTAATTCTCTTATAAAGCCTGAATGCCTGTGACTACCTCAAAAAAAGCCTCCCGTTCCCTCACTGGAATTGCTGGAATTGTTGCCATTGCTACCCTGATTAGTAAAGTATTTGGACTGGTTAGAGAACAGGCCATTGCTGCGGTTTTTGGTGTGGGTTCTGTTGTTAACGCCTATGCTTATGCTTATGTCATACCAGGATTTTTATTAATTCTGTTAGGTGGAATTAATGGACAGTTTCATAGTGCATTAGTCAGTGTACTAGAAAAACGAGATAAATCAGAAGCTGCCCCTTTAGTTGAAACAGTCACCACTTTAGTTAGTACCGCTTTATTATTAATCACCCTTTTCTTAATTCTTTTTGCCCCTAGATTAGTTGATTTACTTGCCCCTGGTTTAGAACCAACTACCCGTGATTTAGCCATTGAACAATTAAGAATTATGTCTCCCTTAGCGCTCTTAGCGGGCTTAATTGGTATTGGGTTTGGGACATTAAACGCCTCAGATCAATATTGGTTACCCAGTATTAGTCCTCTATTTTCCAGTGTCTCAGTGGTATTAGGGGTAGGACTATTAGCGTGGCAACTAGGAGAACAAATTAATACCCCTCAATATATTAAACTAGGTGGATTAGTTTTAGCAGGGGGAACATTAATCGGGGCAGTTTTACAGTGGGTAGCCCAGTTGTTTGCCCAGTGGAAGTCAGGGATGGGAACCTTAAAATTACGCTTTAATTGGCGCTTACCAGGGGTCATAGATGTTTTAAAAGTGATGGCACCCGCCACTCTTTCTTCGGGGATGTTATATATTAATGTCTCAACGGATTTATTCTTTGCTTCTTTTATTGAAAATGCGGCGGCGGCCATGCGTTATGCAAACTTTATTGTTTTAACTCCTGTTGGTATTCTCTCTAATATGATTCTTGTGCCATTTCTCCCTGTCTTTTCCCGTTTAGCTGACCCAGAAAATTGGACAGAATTAAAGATCCGTATTCGTCAAGGGCTGATTTTAACAGCGCTAACCATGTTACCCTTAACGGCTGTTTTTATGGCATTAGGAAAACCTATTATTCGCTTAGTTTATCAACGAGGTGCATTTACGGCGGCTGATTCTCGCATGGTTGTTCCTGTTTTAATTGCTTATGGTGTGGGAATGTTTTTCTATTTAGCAAGGGATGTATTAGTTAGGGTATTCTATGCGTTAGGGGATGGGGAAACCCCTTTTAGAGTGAGTGTAGTTAATATTTTTCTTAATGGTTTATTAGATTTTCTCTTCGTTACCTCTTTTAAAACCCCTGGTATTGTTTTAGCAACTGTCGGAGTTAACATTATTTCTCTGATCATCTTCCTTGCTTTATTAAATCGTCGTTTAGGGGGACTTCCTCTGATAGAATGGGGACAAACCTTACTTAAATTAGTCAGTTGTAGTGCGATCGCAGGGTTAGCTAGTTGGGGAGTCAGTTGGGGTTGGGAAGCAATCATTACCTACGATAATTTAATTTTCCAAATCATACAATTATCATTAGGATCAGGCACAACATTTTTGATTTTTGGCTTATTAGTGATGCAGTTAAACTTACCCGAATTTGAAATGTTAACTGGGAAAATATTACAGCGCTTTCGCAAAAATTAATCGATCCTCAAATACCAGAACTAGGGTAGGCTTCGCCCACCTTCACCATCGAATCTAAAAAAGGAAAACAAAATGGGATTTTTAAACACAATCAATCAATTCTTAAGTCGATATGATCGAGATTATCGCTATAACCAACTAATAGAAGCTGCCTTAGCCTCTGCTGCATTATTATCTTTAGCCGACGGAGAAATTAGCTTTTCTGAATTAATGGCTAGAGATTACATCACAGAAAGACTATCTGAGTTACAATCATTAGAAGCTGGTGATGCAGTAGAAATATTTAGAACTTATGCCGAGAAATTAGAAACCCATCCCACTCAAACCAAAAAACAAATTTTTAAACTGGTACAACCCTTATCTGATGATAGAGAATTAGGTATTTTCTTAATTAGGATGGGCATTGTTTTAGTGAAAGCCGATCAAGAAATTAGCGATTCAGAACGAAAAATCCTAGATGAATTAGGTAAGATCTTAAATATTTCTACCGCAGAGATTGAAGAATTAATTGAGCATCCCTATTAATTTAATTGAATTTTGGGCTAGGGCTTGCTGAATAAGTCTTTTCAAGAATCTTTCTCCTATTCATCAACACTTCAATTACCTGATTGATCATTTTTTTTGTGAAAACAATCAATTTAAGAAGCTGAATTAATCAAAATTCTCTTTTTGGGTTTAGATGTTCTACTTGACTTTTGAGAGAGCCTTCTTCCTGAAAGTTTTTCCCACTTACTCGCTCTAGAAATACATATCTATCTACATAGTTTACTGATATTTGTCAGAGTATGGAGATATTAAGACATTAGAAGAGAAAGTAAAGGGAGAAGTTAAAGCATTAGCAGAAAAAGTGGATAGTATGGCTAAACACCTTAATTATCAGGATTAACTAAATACTCCAGAGCAAGCCCTATTTAAAAACTTGACATCAAACTCGCTCATCATGTTCAATGAGAGAATTGCCATAAGACAAAGGGTGTTGTAGTTCATCCTGTGTGGTAACACCACCAGAGTGAAGATCTTATATTTTCATCAACTATTGACAAAAAATTAACTATGAGTTATTGGTTCTCAGCTAAGAAGCCGTAAAAACCATTGTTCGTTAAATGTCAAGCCGTCTAGTTTCAAGACGGGATCTCTAATCCAGTTTAAAAAATGAACGAAGAAATTTTCGAGAAAGTCCAAAAAATTGTTGTGGAGCAACTTGAAGTAGAAGCCGATCAAGTAACCCCAGAAGCAAATTTCGCTAACGATTTAGGGGCTGATTCCCTTGATACTGTTGAACTGGTCATGGCCTTGGAAGAAGAATTTGATATCGAAATTCCTGATGAAGAGGCAGAAAAAATCACAACCGTAGGGGCCGCCGTTGACAACATTAGCGCAAAAGTGCAAGCACCTGCTTAAAACTATAGTTATCATTAATCAGACTTTCGGTCCGTTTCCCTTATTGACTTTTTCCATCTGAAGCAGAGAAGCTTCCCTATTCAAGCAAGAATCATGACAGAAAACCAACTTAAGCGCGTGGTCGTTACAGGGCTAGGTGCAGTTACCCCCATTGGTAATACTCTATCCGACTACTGGCAAGGATTGCTTAGTGGTCGTAATGGGATTGGAGAAATTACCCTTTTTGATGCGTCCCGTCATGGCTGTCGCATTGGCGGTGAAGTAAAAGGGTTTGATCCCCATGACTATCTCGAACGGAAAGAGGCCAAACGGATGGATCGATTTGCCCAATTTGCGATCGCAGCCAGTAAGCAAGCGATCGCTGATGCCCAACTAGAGATTAACGACCTCAACGCCGAGCAAGTTGGCATAATTATTGGTACGGGTGTGGGAGGACTCAAAGTACTTGAAACTCAAGAGGAAGTGCTACTGACCAAAGGACCGAGTCGTTGTAGTCCCTTCACCATTCCCATGATGATTGCGAACATGGCAGCGGGCTTAACAGCGATTCATACGGGAGCAAAAGGTCCTAACACCTGCACCGTTACGGCTTGTGCTGCTGGATCAAACGCCATTGGTGATGCCTTTCGTTTAATTCAACGGGGCTATGCCAAAGCCATGATTTGCGGTGGTTCAGAGGCGGCAATTACGCCCCTCTCCTATGCTGGATTTGCCTCAGCTAAAGCCCTATCAACCCGTAATGATGACCCCACCCACGCTAGTCGCCCCTTTGATCGAGATCGAGATGGATTTGTCATGGGAGAAGGCTCAGGAATTTTAATTTTAGAGGAATTAGAACAGGCTTTAGCCAGAGGAGCAAGAATTTATGGCGAAATCGTCGGTTATGCCATGACTTGTGATGCTTATCATATAACGTCTCCTGTGCCAGATGGTCAAGGGGCAACCCGTTCGATGGAACAGGCGTTAAAAGATGGTAATTTAGCGCCCGACCAAGTGAGTTATATTAATGCCCACGGCACTAGCACGTCAGCCAATGATGTGACAGAAACCAAAGCGATTAAAAAAGCCTTGGGGGATAGCGCTTATCGTATTGCTATTAGTTCGACTAAATCAATGACAGGTCATCTCTTGGGTGGCTCAGGGGGTATTGAAGCAGTGGCCACAGTAATGGCGATCGCTAACGATCAAGTTCCCCCCACCATTAACCTAGACAATCCCGATCCCGACTGTGATTTGGACTACATTCCCCATCAAAGTCGTTCCTTACCTGTTAATGTTGCCCTCTCTAATTCCTTTGGTTTTGGGGGACATAACGTAACCCTAGCCTTTAGAAAGTATATCTAAGCAAAAAAGGGAGGCACTTAAACCTCCCTTATAATTAAAGGATATCCACCATGAGAGAAGGCGATCGCAAATTCGGACCATAAATATTAAAGCCCAATTATCTAAACAAGACTTATTGGAGGCCGTTGAACAACAGCAAACAGAATCAACGCATCAACCCCTTGAAACGATTGGTCTTCAATTACAGACATCTGAGGATTTAACAGTGTTAAATCCCTACAATAAGATTATTTCCGTAGGGACATAACATCGTTATGTTTACCGAAATTCATAATTCATAATTCATAATTCATAATTCATAATTCATAATTCATAATTTAAAATAAGTTGTTACTGGTGCTGCCGACAGAATTTGATCAAAAGATGGTATTCCTAATCTAAGGGATATCTTGTCATTAATTGCTCCAAGGTATAAGGACATTCTTTCGGGATATCTAGTTTGTATTCTCGTAAAACAACTCGTCTCGCTCTTTGATACTGTTTAGGCAGATCGAGCTTATTTAAAA
>JBFRWQ010000427.1:0-11854 GCA_051439665.1 Microcystaceae cyanobacterium
TATGATGATTTAAAAGAGGGGGAAGTGCTTTTCGAGATATTACATTCCCCTTTCTTGCACTTTTTTGTCTAGGAAGTATCCCAAAACATTGATATATCATAGGTTTCGAGTTATTCAGCAAGCCCTAGAGTAGAGTCTCTTCTGGAGGTATGATATGTAAACTTTTTAAGTGTTTACTAATTCTCTTGAGTTCTTGTTCTGGGGTTTCTTTTATTTCACTAGGAGTAATTTTGTTTTTGATCGGGCTTTCTTGTTGTTGTTTAAAATCTATAAATTCAATAAACATAAACACTTCTTGCTGTTGTTCAGGGGAAAGTTGTTTGATTTTTTCAAGAGCTGATTCGAGGGTAAACATAAAGTTTTCTCCTTGTTTAATTTTATTTAATGATCATTTCTTTAAATATCATAGCGATAACGTTACGAAACTTCATCCTCATAAAACCGATAAAACAGATAATCATCTTCAAAAGGATGACCATCGGTTACATGATGAATAATGCCTCTTTCAATTAAGATTTGCCCTAATTCGATCGCTTCTGGTCGAGAACAGGTATAGTGTTGAGCTAACCAGTCAACGGCCTCGGAGCCCACAAAACAATTAGGATAGAGATTAAGACGATATCGGCGATCTTGAATGCTGACCCCCTCAGAAGAACGCATTTTAGCGATCATCTCCTCCATATCCGTCGAGGATAAACGATCTTCAAGGAGAAAAGGTTCTTCTGATAACTCAGATAAACGGGCTTCTGCCTCAGCATCAGAAAGAATAGAGGGATCTTTAAGGGAAGAGATTTCATCTTCAACCGAAACATCTTGTTTTTTCAGCCAGACCGACATTACCTGCTCTAATTGGGGTGAACGAATATGAAGATCTTGTTGGGGAAAAGGAACTTCAAGGCCATAGCGCCGTAAATTCTCTTCAATGCGATAATTTAAGTCACTTTGAACTAAAAATTGCAATCTAGGTGTTTTAATCCACACCATTAACTCAAAATTAAGAGAACTATCGCCAAATTCCTGAAATAACACTTTGGGACGAGGGGTAATCAGTACATCTTTATGACCCTGTGCAGCTTCTAATAAAGCAGCTTTGACCTTTTTAACAGGTGAACCATAAGCCACACCAACAGAGATCATGATAGCTGAGACGGGATTGTTATAACTCCAATTAATGACTTCATTTTCAAGAAAGCGACCATTGGGAACAATAATAGAAATCTGGCGAAAGGTTTTAATCGTTGTACTTCTTGCGCCAATTTTCTGGACAGTTCCCTTTAAATCTCCAATTTGAATAAAATCTCCCACCTTAATCGGACGTTCTACCGTAATAATCAAACCACTAATAAAGTTATTAGCAATATTTTGTAAACCAAAACCAATCCCTACCCCTAAAACACTAGCGAGAATGGTAAAAGCAGCTAAATCAAAGCCCCATAGTTGCCAAAGAATAATTAAACCCATAAAAGTCAGTAAATACTGAATAAGAGTGGTGATAACAGATTGAATGCTCTGAGATACCCCACTGGGTTTTAAGAGATAGGAGGTTAACAATAGAGTAACGCCTTTAACAACAAACCATAACCCAATAGTTAAAATGGCCAGCCAAAGCAATTCTAAGGCAGAGTAAGTTTGTTCGCCAAAAGTAGCGATCGGCTCTCTCAACAAATTAAAAAACTGATAATACCAGATCCGAGATTTAGGAAAGAGATTAGCGATATAAAAGAGAGAAGTTAGCCAAAGAATGACGGGAAATAATAATTCTATTAGTTTTAAGACGATTTGAAGGGGAGAGCGCCAAGCATAGAGTCTTCTTTGGGGAGTTGTTACTTGGGAGAGAAGACGGGGAAATGACCAATGACGAAACGCTAAAAATCCACATTGCAGTAATGAAGTAATTAAAAAAAGTACCAGAGCGATCACAGTTGCTTGACGCAGATAAGGGGCGGTACGTTGATATTGGGCTTTTTTAAGGAGAGATTCAAGTTTATTCTGCCAAATTAAAGCCTGTCCAAACAGAGAAGAAGCGGAAATGACATCAGACTCTGTTACTGTCAATAAATATCTTTCTGTGGTCTGATTTTGGAGAATAATTTGTTGGTTCTCTTGGAGAATTCGGAGTTCAATCGGTTGAGGAGTGAGAACTTCCTGTGCTAATCCTTGATTAATAATATTAGCCCGTTGTTGAGCCGTATAATTGCCAAAATTGCCAACTTTAAAGACGGGTTGTCCATCTACCACAATCCATGCTTTGTCGGTGGAAAGCATAGAGGAGTCATCAGAAACGGTGGTGGAAGGGAATTGTCCAAAAGCGATGGAAGGAACTAGGATAATGAGAGCAGTTAAACAACCTAAAATGATTAATTTAATTATTTTGTTGGAAAAAGTTAACATTTTAAGCTAATTTAAGTTATTTGTTTGAAAATGAGTAATGTACTAGGATAATTACTTGCTATATAGACGTAGTAAGTGTTTTAAGCTAGGATGGATGGGATTTAACTTTTTATAGTAAGTATTTTTAGCGGCTATGACTTCTTCTGTTTCTCCTTCTCCTTTTAAGTCGTCTTTTAATATATTAAATCCAACCCTCCTATTTATTACTTTCTCCCTTGGCATTCACGCCCTAGTGCTATGGTTAGTTTTCCCTAATTTTAATCCTTCTTCCTTTTCCAGAGAGGGTAATGAGACTAATGATGTTGCTTTAATCGAATTAACTGAAGCTGAGAGAGGATTATTACCAGATTTATCGGCTGAAAGTTTTGATGTTGATGACTTTAATGTACCAGCGCTCGGTGATCTTCCCCCAACCTCCTCATCTAGCATAGAATTTGATCCCCTAGCACTACAATCTGCTTTACCTAATCTTCCTCCCCCTCCTCCTTCCTTACCTCCTCTTAACTACCAGAGAAATATTCCCATTACTATTACACCCCCTTCTGTTACCATTCCTAGAAGAACCTATCGTCCTCGCACTACTTATCCTAATTATCGTCGTTTTCGCTCTAGTATCCCCAGTCCCCCTCCTAATCTTCCTAGCCCACCCTCCAATCTTCCTAGACCTCCGATGTCTGCCTATGGTCGCCCTAATCTTAATCTTCCCCAACAAAGTAACCGCCCTAATTTTGGCCAAATAAGAGAACCTATTGATCCAGATGCTCTAATTAATCGTAAGATTGAGCCACCTGCTTTATCAGGTAATCAGGATAATTCCCCAGAGATTGCAGCAACCACTCCTAACCAGCAGCAAACGCCTAGACTCCTCTCTCCCGAACAAAGAACAGCGAAACAACTGCAAGATGACAGAATGCGGCGCTTGGTTGCCGAAACTCAGCAAAATGCTAGAGGTTTACGATATAACGATCAAAATACGACTAATGAAGAAGCGATGAATAATAATATTAATTGGATGGCTAAAGTGGGAACAGCCCAACCGAAATCTCGCAGTTTAACAGGTAATTATCCCAGAACAGCCTGTGGTCGTCAATTAGAAGGAACGGCTGTCTATGGGGTTTCTGTCGGTCCTCAAGGAGGGATTACACAAGCGCCTTATCAGATTAAAAGTACAGGGTATGGATTTTTAGATCAACAAGCATTGAGCCAAATCCAGTCACTTCGTTTTACTAACTCTAGTGGGCAAATACAACCTTATCGGGTAAGTGTTAACTTCAAATACGACAGTAACCTATGTGGTAGTCGAACAGCAGCGCCCACTCAACCAGCGCCTAACCCAGTTACTCCTGCTCCTGCGGTGTCTCCTAACCCCTCTCAACCCAAACCAGCAGAGCAAAATAAACCTAATGTGATTCAAAGTTCACCCCAACCAAGTCAATCTCCTGCACCTGTCACTGTAGAAGAAGTGCCCTCAGCCAAACCTCAAGAGGAAACTCCCAACAATCAAATCATTATTGAGGCTTCCCCTCAACCTGAGCCAGAAACCTTGTCTCCTGCACCAGCAGCCGTTGAAAAGCCCTCTGTTAAACCATTACCCACTGAGGAAGCGCCACAAAATCCGATTGAAACTGCACCTCCACCAGAAGGGAATCAACCTCCCGCTCCTTCTGCGGTGCGCAAAGAGCCTGCTCAACCAGCCGTTGAAACTGTACCTCAACCAGAAGAAAATAAACCCCCTGCTCCTTCTGCGGTGCGAAAAGCACCTCCTCAACCTGTACAGGAAAATCAACCTTCTCCTCCTGTAGTGAGTCCAAAACCTGTGGAGCAGAGTCAACCCCCTGCTCCTGCTGCGGTGCGCAAAGAGCCTCCTAAACCTGTAGAGAGTCAACCTCCTGCTCCTGCTGCGGTGCGGAAAGCGCCTTCTCAACCCGTAGAAAATGAATCTCCTGCTCCTGCTGCGGTGGAAAAACCGTCTGAATCTGAATTATCAGAATAAATTGTAGGATAATTTAATTTAGCTATCAATTGTCTAACTCTCATTAAGGGAGAGCGATGCTCGATGTTGAGAGCGGGGAATTTCTTGCTCTGATCTAACAGAGTGAGGAATAGTGTTTGACATAATCTGAACGTATAGTCAGATCTAGCATTTCCCTGAAAACCCACCTTGAAATTAATTTCAAGGCTAATAAATTACGTTCAATAAATTGAACTAGATTGATAGAATTAAATTGCAGCTAATAATGTAAACATAAGAGATTTATTGCTTCATTATATTCTAAGAGTTCTAATTCAGAAGCAAATCTTTTGTATTCACGATGATAAGATATTTGAGCAAGGCTTATAGCACCTAACATTGATCTTGCTTCATGTTCTTTATTAGGGATACAAAATAGATTCATTAAAAATACAAGTCCCAAATGAATACCGCCTAGTAATCCACATAAAATAAGTGGAGGAAAAATCAAAAAACGTAATTTCATTGCTTTTATTTTAAATGTATGACTAAGCTTACCTACACTACCTAAAACTGATAAAGCTGCTAGGGTTCAAAGAACTGGACTTAAACCTTTTCGATTTTAGACAGTAAATCATCAAGTTTCTAGATGCCAACTTGTTCACTATCTTGTCCTTCAATAGACAAACTAACAAAAACTTCAGTCCTCATAACCTACACTAAGATTGCCGAGGCAGAAGCTTCGGTCAAAACATCAATTCGCTTGCAAAAATTGTTCTATATCTTCAACTAAACGGGTTAATTCTGCTTCAGAGGTTAAGCGAATGCGATCGTCTCTGAGGGTAATTAGAACCTTAGCAGCAAAAGGACTAGGATAGATATTCGGGTTACAGAAAACTTCTAAGAATACATCACCGACATGGCGATATTCCATTGCAGTTTGAGGAGTGGGACGGCCAGTTGAGGTAGCAGCAGCTTTGAGACGTTGTACCAGCGCTTGAATCTCGCTTTGTAGGGCTTTAGCTGCATCTGGGGTAAAGTTAAAGGTAACTGACCCTTGTAACAGATTGAGGGTAAATTGTGTCATATCAGTGAATAGTAATCAGTAACCAGTGACCAGTAAATTGAAAAAATTTGATTTTTATCCTCTTCAAAGAGGAGACCTCAATTATACCAAATCTGGTTTATATACCCTAATTATCACTAACGGTACGATCTTTTCCCTCTTCCCTCTCTCTCATTTAGCGAGGAACAGAGACTTGTTGTAATAATCCTTGAATAACGGTTTCAATTCTAACTCCATCTAATTGGGCTTCTGGTTTTAGTAATAAACGATGACGCAAGAGGGGAAGGGATACAGCCTTAATATCATCAGGAATCACATAATCTCGGCCTAGTAGCCATGCTTGGGCTTTACTGGTTTGTAACCAAGCAAGAGAAGCACGAGGAGAAGCCCCAATGAGTAAATCGGGATTTTGTCGGGTTTTTTCCACTAAGACTAATAAATAATCCAAAATTTTCTCATCAACTGTTACCTGATGGACGGCTTGACGAGCGCTTAAAATATCTGAAACGGTGGTTATCGGATCAAGTTCTTCTAAATCAGCGTTTTTTGCCCGAAACCCCCCTTGAAAATTAAGCATCATTTGTTTCTGTGCTTTTTGAGAGGGATAATCCATCACCAGTTTAAATAAAAAGCGATCTAATTGAGCTTCGGGTAAGGGATAAGTTCCTTCAAATTCAAGGGGATTCTGAGTCGCAATTACCCAAAATAGGGCAGGTAAGGTCATGGTTTTGCCATCAAGGGTAACTTGCTGTTCTTCCATCCCTTCTAATAAAGCTGACTGGGTTTTAGGAGGGGTTCGATTGATCTCATCCGCTAAGAGAATTTGGGTAAAAATTGGTCCTTGTTTGAGGGTAAACTCACGGGTATTAAAATCAAAAATATTTGTACCAATAATATCAGAGGGTAAAACGTCTGGAGTTAACTGAATTCGTCTAAAGTCTGCTTGTATTAAACGAGATAATACCTTAACTAAGAGGGTTTTGCCCGTCCCTGGTACTCCCTCTAAAATAACATGACCGCCACTCAGGAGGGCGACACCTAATTGTTGAATCACGTTAGACTGTCCAACAATAATGTTATCTAACGTCTGATGGAGTTGATTAAAAAAATCAGGTCTATGAGGTTCACTCGGCTGATTCATCTGTTGAAATTTGATTATAGATCCACTATTATACCATAAAACTCTGTCATGAGCGATTCTACTTTTATTAACTCAATATCCCTTTAAATCGTCGAAGATAGATCAACCCGTAAATGTTCTGCTCCTTCTAAATAACAATGACGCATTTCTTGTTGGGTTTTTTCTGTATTAATTTGAATTAAAACTCGGATACAACGGTTTAAACTGCCTTCAACTGCCATTTGCTGTACATCTAAGAGGGGAACATGATGCCAATTTTTGTATTGACGAGCGATCGCAGCAGGAAAAACAGCATTAAGATCTGGGGTGGCGGTAAAAATTACATTTACTATCTCATCAGGTGTCAATGAGTTGGCCGCTTCAATGGCGTTTAATAGGTTGATCACCGCTTGTGCGATCGCTTCTTTGCTGTTAGCCTTAGCGGTAATTGCCCCACGAATTGCCCTTACTCTCCATGTCACGGCTTTTTTCCTCCATAAATAGCAACCATCATAGCTCTTTTAGCATACCCATTTTTGAGACAGTTTTTCCGAGTTAGTTCAATTCAGTGGAAACTGTGTCATTTTCTTATTATTAATAAATATTATGATCAGTGAGTAGGGAGTAATGGCTCAAGAATCTACAATTGTCGTTAAAATTGGCACATCTAGTCTAACAGATGGGGAAACTGGCCAGCTTGCCCTTTCTACCATAGCTAGTTTAGTGGAAACCTTAACAAACCTACAAAAATCAGGGTATAAAGTGGTTTTGGTGTCCTCTGGTGCGGTAGGAGTCGGGTGTGGACGGTTAAATTTGAGGGAACGACCCCAGAAAATAGGGGTTAAGCAAGCGATCGCTGCAGTTGGCCAAGGTCGTCTGATTCGGGTTTATGATGACCTATTTAGCAGTTTAGGACAACCGATCGCTCAAATTTTACTCACTCGACGGGATTTAATGGATCGAACGTCCTATCTCAATGCTTATAATACTCTACAGGCTTTATTTGAGTTGGGTGTAATCCCCATCGTCAATGAGAATGATACGGTGGCAGTAGAAGAACTCAAATTTGGCGATAATGACACTCTGTCTGCCCTAGTCGCTAGTTTAGTAGAAGCAGACTGGTTATTTCTCCTCACAGATGTAGATAAGCTTTATTCTGCTGATCCAAGGGTTTTTCCTGACGCTCAACCAATTACACTGATCAATCAAGCAGACTTACCCCAACTACAGATAGAAGCCGGCGATCGGGGATCAGCCTGGGGAACGGGAGGAATGATGACGAAAATGAGCGCTGCTAAGATTGCGACCAGTGCAGGGGTGAGAACAGTGATTACGAGGGGCAAAGATGCCCAAAATATCCTTAAAATCCTGCAAGGGGAAGCAATTGGGACTCAGTTTGAACCTCAACCGAAAACAGATAATGCTCGTAAGCGCTGGATCGCTTATGGATTAATTGCAATGGGAAAATTATACTTAGATCAGGGTGCAGTGAAAGCCTTATGTCAAAAGGGAAAATCTCTCTTAGCTGCGGGAATATTAGAAGTTGAAGGGGAATTTGCAGCGATGGATGCAGTACAACTCTGTGATCAGGAGGGGGTAGAATTTGCACGGGGCTTAGTGAATTATAACAGTACGGCGATCAAACAAATTAAGGGACATCAATCAACAGAAATATCAGATATTTTAGGGTATTTTATGGCTGAAACCGTGATTCATCGAGATAATTTAGTTATTTTCCCTAATAACAACCTTAAGTAAGTAGGGTGGGCTTTGCCCACCACCATCATCATATTGAAAGTGACGGGTTGAGATAGGTGTGGGGAGTGTGGGGAGAATGAAGACTTTCCCCTAATCAACAAACCGAACAGTCTTACAGCACTACTCCTAACCCATCTACTGAACTTTAACCTGAACTCAAGTTAATTTCATCATAAGTAATAATACGATTTCTGCCCAATTTTTTACCTTGATATAAAGCAAGATCAGCATGATCACACGCTTCTGAAAAAGTCAGATTGGTAAGCTTTTCTGCGACTCCAAAAGTAAGAGTAATTTTTAATTCTTGCTCATTCCATTTGATGGGATATTGTTCAAAATCATTTTTAATTCTTTGGAGTACTTTTTTAACAGACAAAATATCACTTTCAAAGAAAGTAATTAAAAACTCTTCTCCTCCCCAACGAGCAATCATGTCTGATCTTCTTAAATTATTCTGTAGATATTTAGCAACTTGCTTGATCACATGATCTCCACAGGAATGACCAAATTTATCATTTACTTTTTTAAAGTAATCAATATCTGCTATCACAATAATAATTGTTTGATAATTTTCTGGTTCATTCATTAATTTCTGCTCTATTTGTTCTAAAATTCCACGGCGATTAAAGATATTAGTCAAATAATCAAGATTACTTTTACTTTCTAATTCACTAATTTTTCTCTTGAATTCATCGATCGGAAAACAAATAATGTAAACACTATTATTTTTTAAGTCAACAGAAATATTTTTTTCATAAACCAACTCGAACCATTTAGTTTCCCCATTTTTACACCAAATTTTAACAACTTGCTTGATAGACTTATGTTTCATCAAATGCCAATTACTCCGAGATTGTTTTTGTCTTTCTTCACGATAATTTTCATCCCAGTATAAAGTGTTAAACCAATGATTTGAATCTAATAAGTCTTTAATGGTATAACCTGTTATTTCTGAAAAAGCTTGATTGACATATTGAGTGTGGAATTCAGTAGTGTTATTGATAAAGCTAACGACAATAATCCCTACTGGAACAAAATCCAAAAGGTGATAATACTCCCTCTTATAAAATTCTAACTCTTGCTTAGTATCCATCATGATATTGAACAAAATTGTGCTTTTTAGAAACCGAAAGTTACATCTACAAGTACCTGTTAGGAAGCAAGTGATCGCTTTACTCTATTGTCGGACAGTTTCATCGTTACGATTAACATTTTATAGTAAATTGAGAAAGATAAGGTAGGCGAAGTATGACAAGGCTTATGAAAGCTAAGAGAGATTTACATAATTTGCCCACCCTACTCAATATTTTAAAAAGTGTTAAGTTAAATACTGCTGAAATTTACCTAACGCAATTAAAGGAAAATAATGACGATAGAGATGATAACGGATATAAAAGTGATTAGGAAAACCTGTTCCCGTAAATTCAGCTTCTTCCCATGTCCCTTCCTTAGTTTGACTAGAGGTTAAATAGTTAATTCCGTTCTTAATCTCATCTTTGGGAAATCTTCCTAATGCTTTTCCAGCATCTAATAACCCAATTAACGCCCATGCAGTTTGAGAAGCAGTACTTTTCCCTTGTCCTTTTAACTGAGGATCTTTATAACTTAAACAAGTTTCTCCCCATCCTCCATCTTCATTTTGCACACTCAATAACCAATTCATTCCTTTCTCTAAACGAGATTTATGTTGCTGAGGAGAAACCACAGCTAAAGCCGATAATACCCCACTGGTTCCATAAATATAATTAACGCCCCAACGGCCAAACCAACTACCATCCGTTTCTTGTTCTTGGTAAAGATAATTTAAGCCCCGTTGAATGCGATTTTCTGCCATCTTTAAGCCACAAGATCCTACCATTTCTAATACCCTTGCAGTAATATCAGCCGTATTCGGATCAATCATGGCTTTTAAATCCCCATAAGGAATGGAATTAATCCAATCTTGGTCATTATCGAGGTCAAATGCTGCCCAACCACCTGCTTTACACTGCATGGTTGCCATCCATTCCATTGCTTTTTGAATAGCTGCTTGTTTCTCCCCTTCATTAGGTAACTTAACCCCATGTAAAGCCATTGCAACGACTCCAGAATCATCTAAATCAGGGTAAAAACGATTATAAAACTCAAACGCCCAGCCCCCTGGTTTTCCTTGCTTATTCTTAATTGCCCAATCACCATACTCTAACACTTGCTTGTTTAAAAGCCATTCTCCCCCCTTTACCAAAGCAGAATGATCGGGGGATAGGCCAGTGTCAACAAGCGCTCTTAACGCCCATGCTGTATCCCATACAGGGGACACACAAGCTTGTACTCGGTAGGTGTCTTCTTCTTCAATTGAAAAGCGATCAATGGCTTTAAACCCTTTAACCACACAAGGATCATTAATATTGTAGTTTAATACCTTAAAAGCCAGTAAAGAATTGACCATTGGCGGCATAATTCCACCCCAATCCCCACTTTCTTGCTGATGGTTAAGCATCCATCGTTCTGCTGCTTGTAGCGCTTGTTTATGGAAAGGAACAAGATTACTCTCTTCTGTCCATTTAAACAGTTTATCCAAGATGAGGAAAATATCTGACCAGTCGTTATTCTTTGGTAACTCGTATTTAACGTTATCAATGCCTTCTGTGTAGAGTTCATCAAGATTTATCTCATAATCTAACTTAAAAACGGGCTTTTTGTCAAAAACAATCAATAACGGAACCGTACTTTCCCTCGCCCAACTAGACATTTCATAGATGGTAAAGGGAAAATTATCAGGGAACAACATAATCCACGGGGGAATAGAAGGTAGCCCTTGCCAGTCATAACAACCGATTAAAGCAAGGTGAAATTTAGTAAAAATGCGGGTTTTACTGATACCCCCTTTACTGATGATAAATTCTTTTGCTTTAATTAATGCAGGATCATCCTTCGATACCCCTAATAACCGTAACGCCATATATGCTTCAACTGAAGTACTGATTTCACCTCCATCTCCATAAAATAATTCCCAACCTCCATGATCTCGTTGCTGCGATCGCAAATATTGTTCTACCTTATACAAGGGACGAGTGTTAAATGTTCCCCAAACTTTATGTAAAAGAACTGTTTCGGCGGTTAAGGTGACATTAGACTCCAATTCTCCCCACCAGTAACCATCAGGGTATTGTAATGATAGTAAATAATCTTGTGCCTTTTGAATACTCTCTTGAAGTTGGGGGATAGCTGCACTCGGTTTGTCTTGAATTTGCATAGGTTTCCGTTCCTTTTCACACACTGGTTACATATCTTTACATATCTCAGCCACAATTGGGGGAATCTTTCGATGACAAAAAGATGGGGACAACAGTGTAATTGGCTTGAAGGTACGACCTTTGAAGCGATCGCAAAAGCTAAATTTATATATCTCTATCTTGATTCATGTACCTTTTGATTAAATCTTGAGGATGAATAACATTAATGCTTGATGTAAAAGAGAAGTCTCTAGGGTTAAATGTGAGGATATGATTGATCCCGTAAGTTAACATCACTGCACAAAGACGAGCATCATGAGTTCTTTTACCTTTGATTTCATATTTAGTCACTA
>JBFRWQ010000428.1:0-8761 GCA_051439665.1 Microcystaceae cyanobacterium
GAAGGGCATTCTGAGACTTTAAACGGACGTGGAGAAAAGGTGAGACTTTCCCTTTGAAAGCGCATTTCTGTGAAACGTCAACCCCATTCAGCGACCACTCTAAACAAGTGGCGTGGCGAGGAATCTCTGTCCCTTTTAGGGCGGAGAGGATGTCAATTGATTCTCCTTTTGGACACCATTAATCCTGCTACTCCAAATGCTATTAATCCTAATAAAGCAGTAGGTTCTGGTGTCGATTTAGTAACTCTAACTCTTACTAAAGTATTATCATAATTATCATCATTGTACCGATCCCAATGATATAGAACCAAAGTTCCACTAGCAGGTGCAACACCATCAAAGCTAGTTCCAATTAAAAATAGAGTACCGTTAATTTCTCCAACAAGAGAAGCATAAGGAGCGGAAAATCCATTTTGCTCTAACAGAGGAAATGATTGTCCAATTAGAGTACCTGCAGGTTCTCCTGATTCATCAGATCCAGTTGCAAATAGATCTTTTATGAGTCCATCAGTATTAGCCCATCTTGGTAAACCTCCATCACTCCAAAGATCGTTAGGATCTGTTGAGATGACTAGAGGTTCTCCGATCGTAAAACTTAGCCCTGTATTCATACCTGATCCAGTACTGAAACTATCACTTAGAGCATCAACTGTAAAATTTGCTGCATTGGCTGAGGTGAGAGAAATTAATAAAGAGCCTAAAGAGAGACATAAAGAAAAAGAAAGTTTATTCATGTTCATGCAGTCTATATTATAGACTAGATAGTAAAAGCTCATTTAATAATGTAACATGAATTATTGGTTTTTCTTGTTAATAATTGATGCAATTTATGTGTTAATAATTGATTAAAAAATATAAATTTTTGCTAATAAATAAAAAGATATGTTGAGGAAGAATGATGAGCAGTTAGATAATTGCATGATACCAAATCTGATTGATATATCCCAATACCAGTTATGAAGGAGGCAATACTGTTCGGTTTGTTGGTTCTCTGTTGAGATGTAGAGAGGGAAGAGGAGGAAGAGAAGGAGGTATTCATACTCCCCACACTCTCTATTTCATCAACTTTTGAAAAGTTATAAGGTTTCCCCAAAATAACCCCTGTGTCTAACCCATCCTACAAAGTCAGGAGAACCCTCATACTTTTGTCACTTTTATCTTAACTGAACAGTATTGGGGGAAGCCTACCTACTCATGCTATTCATTCATCAAAATAATTCTAGTCGTATCTAAGTGCAGATACCAAGGGAAAGGACGAGGTTTTAACTTCTTCCATTTATTCTTAAATATCTCAGCCTGAACATGATAACTATCTTCTCCAGCAGGAGGGGAATTAATGCGCAAAAATAAAGTCATTCTATGTTGGGTTTCACTGGTTTTGACTAACCAACAGGGAAAGGTATTTTCTCCATCAGCCGTCTCAGCAAACACAAAATGATGGGCTCGAAATCCTAAATAAGTTAAAGAAGAATCAACTGGTTCTATCACTTTTAAGGTACAATTCCAGTCTAGGGCTTCAATTACTTGTGGTTCAATCATTTTGATCCGAGAAAAGTTTTTACACTCTGTTATTTGTGCCGTCAGATAGTTAGGAGGATGTTCAAAAATGGTATGTTTTTCTCCATCTGCAATCACTTTACCCTTGTTTAACACAATTAAGCGATCGCATAATCGATAGGCTTCTTCTAGTTTATGGGTGACAAATAATGTGACCCCTTCATAACCCTTTAAAGTATTCAATAATAACTGTTCAATGCGAAATCTTAAGTAAGTATCTAAAGCAGATAAGGGTTCGTCAAATAACAAGGCTTCTGGTTGAATGGCTAACGCCCTTGCTAAAGCTACCCGTTGCTGTTGTCCCCCTGACAATTGAGAGGGATAACGATTCCCTAACTCCCCTAACTCTACTAAATTCAGATAATAGTTAATTCTATCTTGTCGTTCCTGCTTTTCAATCTCTTGGAGACCAAAGGCAATATTTTGGGCAACGGTTAAATGGGGAAATAAAGCATAATTTTGAAAAACAACCCCAATTCGCCTTTGATGACTAGGAAGATTGATATTTTTTTCCGAGTCAAATAACACCCGTCCGTTTAAGATAATTTTTCCTTGAGACGGGGTTTCTAGTCCCATTAAACAGCGTAAGGTGAGGGATTTTCCTGACCCAGATGCCCCTAATAATCCTAATGGTGTATGTGCAGCTTGAAACTGAACATTTAACTTAAATTCAGATAGGTTTTTTTCAATATCCAAAACCAAGCCCTTTTCAGCATTTTCGGGAAAGCTGGCACAAACTCCCTGATGATCGAGTAACCAAGAGCCTACCCAACTCGCCCATTGACTTTTAAAGCGATGGACTGAGGAATGATGAGACTCAGAATTATAGTTAATAAAAGTAATCACAAAAAGGGCGATCGCAATCATAATGATGACCCAAATTAAAGCCCCTTGCATATTGCCCGCTTCTGCTTCAAAAAAGATAGCAATGGGAACGGTTTGCGTGCGTCCTGGAATACTACCAGCTAACATTAAGGTTGCCCCGAATTCCCCTAACGCCCTAGCAAAACTAAGAATCGTCCCTGCAATGACTCCTCGCCATGCTAAAGGTAAGATAATCTGCCAAAAAATCCGATAATTAGAAGCGCCTAATGTTCGGGCTGCGTTTAACAGATCAATTTCCACCTGTTCAAATGCCCCTAAAATGGTCTTATACATGAGGGGAAAAGCCACAACTGTTGCTGCTACAACTGCTCCTGGCCAACTAAAAATCAAGGAAATGCCCAAGCGCTCTAATAATTGGCCAATGGGGCTATTGCGGCCAAAGACTAATAGGAGTAAAAAGCCAACAACTGTGGGGGGTAGCACTAAGGGAAGGGTTAAAATTCCATCTATTAATCCCTTCATCTTTCCTTTATAATTATACATTAGATAAGCCACAACATTGCCCAAAATAAAAGCAAACATTGTGGCTACTAATGCCGTTTTCAGAGAAATCCAAAGCGGGGAAAAATCAGAAATCATTATTTACGCTAGTTTTAATTCATCTCAAAGCCATACTTTTCAAAGATTTTCTGAGCTTGAGAACTCGCCAAAAATTGGATAAATGCTTGGCTCTCTTCCATTTTTTTCGAGTCTTTGATCACAGCCACAGGATAAAGAATGGATTGATAAGATTGAGAGGGGGCAGTCCCAATCACTTTAACTTTATCACTAATTTTAGCATCGGTTGCATAAACTAATCCTGCATCTACATTACCCGACTCAATGTAAGCTAAGACAGAACGAACATCTTTACCAAAAATCATTTTAGGTTCAATCCTTTGCCAAATTTGATAATAATCTAAAACTTGCTTACTATATTCTCCTGCTGGTACACTCTTCGGTTCTCCGATCGCAATTCGTTTCACATCTGCTTTGGTTAAATCAGCAAATTCTTGAATCATATTTTTATCATTGGGCGCAATCAAAACAATTTGATTACTTAACAAATTTTTACGGGTTTCAGCAACAATACGATCTTTAGTTTGTAATGCGTCCATTTGCTTAGTTGCCGCCGAGAAAAATATATCAACGGGCGCTCCTTGTTCGATCTGTCGTTGTAAAGAGCCAGATGAGCCAAAATTATAGTTTAAGCGAACATCACTTTTGTTTTGTCCATAAGCGGTTTGTATTTCTTCCATGACTTGCCTTAAACTGGCAGCCGCAGAAATGGTTAAGTTAACAGAAGACTGAGCGCTTGTCATCATCCATTGGGGAATGATAACCACCATTAAACTGAGAAAAAATCCAAGAATAAACTTGATCAGTGTTCGCTTGTTCATTAGATTTTTTCCCCCGATAATTGTTAACGTTCTATTATCTTTTTAACCTAGTAAGCCTGAATAAATTGTATTAATCGGTACTGATTATACACTTAGTTAAGAGGAAACATACCTAGTCTCTAAATCGACATGATATAATGCCCAATAATTTAGGTGTGAGTTAAGAATGAAATTATCGATCATTATTCCTGTTTATAACGAAATTCACACGATTGACAGTGTGATTGCCAAGGTTTCCCAAGTTTTACCCCACGTTACTAAGGAAATTGTCTTAGTAGATGATGGCTCAACCGATGGAACCCGACAATGGCTCAAAGAAACATTTCGTGCGAATGAGAAACATCCTGTAACTGTTCAGTTATCCTCAGAGCATATTCTCTCGGTTAATAGCCAAGCGCTGCATCAAATTGCTTCCAATGGCTCAGAAGTAGCTGTCTATGAGCGCTCTCCTGTGACTGTCCAAGTTGTTCTTCACCAACAAAATCAAGGGAAAGGGGGCGCACTCCGAACGGGATTCAATGTAGCAAAAGGTGATGTTTTTGTCATTCAAGATGGTGATTTAGAATATGATCCCAGAGATTGGTCAGAGATGTGGCGCTTAATCGAAGAAGGTTGGGCAGATGTTGTCTATGGTTCTCGTTTCTATGGAAAACCCCATCGAGTACTATATTTTCACCACCTTTTAGGCAATCGGGTGATTTCTTTTCTTGTCAGTTTGCTGTCTAATTTAAACCTTGATGACATCGAAGTTTGCTATAAGATGTTTCGTCGAGAAGTGTTAGATGGGATGAAATTAACCTGTAAAGATTTTGGCTTTGAAGTTGAATTCACGATGAAAATGGCTCGTTCACGTCGGCGCTGGCGGGTTTATGAAGTGGGAATTTCCTACTATGGTCGTACCTACGCAGAAGGGAAAAAAATCAATTGGAAAGATGGGGTAAAAGCGCTGTGGTACATTCTTAAATTCAGATTACAACCCACAAGGTAATTGTAGGGATTAGGTGTTAGCAATCAGGTGTTATCACAAATCCGACACCTGAATTATTGACTAAAATTAAATGCTTGCCACAAGATTGAGATAGCCAAGAAGGTTAACAAAGCATTAAAACAAAAGATCACAGTTTTGTCTGGTAATTTGGGTAAAAAACGGGTACTAATTTGTGCGCCGATTAACCCACCCATTCCTAAAATAAATCCTTCCATCCATAACACATTGCCTTGAAATGCGTGTCCGACACAAGCAGAAAAGGCGGTTAAAATAATGACCCCTAAACTGGTTTGAATGGCTACCTTAACGGGTTCTTGTAAAAAGATCATCTGAAAAGGAACAATAATGACTCCTCCCCCAATGCCAAATAATCCTGCTAACACACCAGCGCTTCCACCCGTTAGAATACGGGCAACCATAGGATTAAGGGCAACCATAGGATTATTCGTTTGTTGAGAAGTTAATTTACGACGAAAACTACTGAGGAAAATATTAATAATTAAGAACGTTCCAAAGGCCATGAGGAGAATATTAGATGGTGCTTTATCAGCGATATAAACCCCCAATTGAGCCGTTACAAGAGACGGAATACCAATGGCTAACACCCGTTTGATATCTAAATATCCCATCCGCAAGTTTTGAATCGTTCCTGATAGGGAAGTCATGACAATTGCGAGTGTACTGGTTGCAACTGCTTGGACAGCATCATGCTGAAAAAAAACTAAAATGGGAACTAAAACGACTCCACCGCCAATTCCCATTAATCCTGCTAGTAAGCCCGCCACAATACCGCCTAACCAGAGTAAAATAAAGTCTTCCATCATCTCCTCTGTTAATTTTGGGACTCAGTTAGTCGTTCTTCAATAAATTTCTTACCTTGTTTTTCCCCATCTTCAATTAACTGATGAATATATTTTTGACTCCGATCTAATTTACTTTCATAGTTTAATCCTTTGGCCAATTCTTCCGACATTTCAATCATCGGAATGTGATACTCTTTATCTGGTAATTTCTTAAAAGCTTTAGGAATTTTAATCGGTTCATCGATTGATAAACTGGTTAAAAATTCCTCTTTAAATGCCCCTTGTAAAAATAACTCATTAAGAAATTCAATTTTGCGTAATCCTTGGAATAAGGAAATATTGCCCTCTAATTCGTTAGTGCGATCGGCAATATCATCAGGTTTGGTTGGGATACTTGAACGAGTTGTTGGATTAATTTTAATCACCCAAATTTCATCTGGAATATGTTCAACACCAACAAATTCAGGCTTAATTAAAGCATCAATCGGAGGATTATCAGAAAATAAACCATCCCAATAGGCTGTTTCCTCAAATTCAACCGCAGGAAAGAGATTAGGCACACAAGCAGATGCTAATAAATGCTCTAATTGAATCACTTCATGATAGGAATTAAACTTACGGGATGTTCCTTCTAAGACATCACAAGCTTCAATCAGTAAAATCGGTGTTTGTGGTTGCGCTCCCCATTGCTTTAATTCTTCAAAATCAATATGATGTTGTAATAATTTAGGAAAGTCGGTAAAGCGAGATCGCATTCCTAACGTCGCCACATTTGACCACAATTCACTGAAAGGAAAGGTGTTATTGAGATCATAAGGGCTGAGGTTATATTGGGGAATTAAACCTCGACTGGTTAATTCAAGGGTTTGAATAAAGGTATCATTGACCCAAGATTCTAAAGGGGTTTGAGTGGTGTTATCTTGCCAAAAATCCAGTAAACGTTGCCAAACAGGAGATTCTCCTTTTTTTAGCCCATACCAAAGAAAAAATGCTCCTAATGCACCCCCAGATGTCCCACTTAAACTAACAATCTCAAAGTGATCTTCAAGGGGCTGGGAAAATAAGCCTTTAAATACACCTGCGGTGAAAGCTGTTTGGCTTCCTCCCCCTTGACAAGCGATCGCAATTTTAGGTCTATTCATGGAAATTTTCAGAGACTTGTTTGATCGCATCTTAACATTATGTTATGTCGGGAGTGTGGAGAATTAATATATCCCCCCTCTTCCCTCTCTTCCCCTACGGAATATTAAACAATGGCATTTTGTAAATCAACTCCCCTTAAATCTAACTGATCTAACTTAACACCGCTTAAATTGGTTTTATACAAGTTTGCCCCTCTTAACTGGGCTGCTTCTAGATTTGCTCCTCTTAAATCTGCTTTAGTCAAATTTGCCCAACGAAAGTCTGTCTCTTGACAGTGGGTTTCTCTTAAATCAGCCCCTAACAAGTAAGCGCCTGAAAAATGGGTTTTAACTAAATTACAGCGAAAAAGAAGCGCTTGATAGAGATATGCTCCCTGTAATTCTGCATCGTAAAGACTGGCTTGGGTTAAATCCGCTTCGCATAAATGAGATCTCTGTAAATTGGCTTCGCTTAAATTGCTACGATGAAGTCGAACCAATCGCAAATCAGCACAATATAAATTAGCATATCGTAAGGAAGTCCCGATTAAGTTAGCTTCACTCAGATCACAATGGCTAAAATTGGACTTTCTTAGATCAGAACCTATTAAATTGGACTGATGAAGATTAGCATAGCTAAAATCCCGCTCACTGAGATCAACGTTGGTTAATTCTGCTTGGCATAATTGGGCATATCTTAGATCAAATTGGTCTAAGTTCACGACATTAGGCTGAATCTTCCTTAGTTCCGTATCATAATCTGTCTCAGTCTCTGATAGATGATTTCCTATCGTTATCATAATTTTATTAAAATAGTTAATAGTTTAAGTGGGGTTTTGTGTTTTAACTTAATTTACGGGACATAAGAGAGTTAAGTCTAGGATTTGATGGGCAAAGCCCATCCTACGTCTAATTAAACAAGCCAAGTTCCTCGAAAGACCATTTTAGCTGGTCCCGTCATTAATAAATTACCTGATGCTAACCATTCAATGTCTAAACAGCCCCCTGGTAACTCTACTGTGCAATGGCGATCGCTTTTCCCCGTCAACACCCCTGCTACTACTGAAGCACAAGCTCCTGTGCCACAAGCTAAGGTAATTCCCGCCCCTCGTTCCCAGACTCTCATTTTAAGATAATTTGACCGTACAACCTCAATAAATTCTGTATTGGTTCGTTGGGGAAAAGCTTGATGATGTTCAAATTGGGGACCGAGTTGAGTCAACTCAATTTGATCGGCATTATCAACAAACGTAATGCAGTGAGGATTGCCCATGCTTACACAAGTCACTAACCATTCTTGATCAGCAACCTTTAAAGGATAATTAATCACCTTATCCGAGTCTCCAACTAAAGTTGTGGGAATCTCTGAAGCCTGTAGGTAAGGCGCTCCCATATCGACTGTTACTTGTTCATTTTCTTGTAATTTAGGCGTTATTACCCCAGCTAAAGTATTAATACGATAGGATTTCCCAATTTCCTTTGTTCCTTCTAAGTCAGCAATGAAGCGTGCCAGACAACGAATACCATTACCACACATTTCTGGTTCTGAGCCATCGGAATTAAAAATTCTCATAGTATAGTCAGTGGATTCTGTCCCTGCAAGGGCAAAAATGACTCCATCTGCCCCAATTCCGAAATGGCGATCGCAAAGTTGAATAGCTTGTTCTGGAGACAGGAGAGGATCGACAGAGTGACGATTATCAATTAAGATGAAATCATTCCCTAAACCGTGATACTTAGTAAATTCAATGGTCATAATCCGTTAATTGCTACTATTATCAGTTATTCTTTTCTGTTGTATCTTGATTATAGAGTTCACCATACAATATAGCAAGACTCCAGAAAAGCCGTCCTCAAAGGACAGGGTTTTGAACCCAAATTTTTGATAAATTATAGACTGCCCCTATTCTCGAAAAACTGATGACTGATTTTGATACTGGCTTACCTAGTGTTCGGTTTGTGCAGAAAATGATCAAAGAGAAAACCCCCATAGAACTGAAAACCCTATCTAACGAGGTCTTTCAAGGG
>JBFRWQ010000429.1:0-4164 GCA_051439665.1 Microcystaceae cyanobacterium
GGACAACTTTCTCCTTGCTGTTTTTTCCAGTTGTTGAGCGCTTCATATTCTTTTTCTCTACCAATTAAAGGAATATTAGAAGTGGGAATTACCTTAGATAAGATAATTGGATGATTGGATTGAGAAAAGTTTTTCTTGATATTTTTTCTTTCTAAATCTTCATGGTTAGAATTAGATAAATCTAATGATTCTTGCTCTGTTCTTTCTTTTTCTGTGTCTTCTAGGGTTAAGAGTTTTTCATAAAGCTGACAAGTGTTTGGACTAGGACTTACCCCTAATTCTTCCCGTAAAAGTGTCATACATTGATGATAAACTCTTAAGGCACTGGAGCGATCTCCTTGTTTTCCATAGAGTTCCATTAAGTAACAATAGGCTTTTTCAGATAAAGGGTCTATTCTGAGGTATTTTTGAGCATATTGAATCCCTTTTTCACTTTCTCCTTCTTCTATCAAAGCTTGAATTAATTGCTCATAACTATAGATCACTTTTTCTTTTAATTCTTCTCGTAGCGGTATAATCCAATCATCATAACAGTCAGGATATATATCCCCTTGATAGAGATTAACTGCTTTTTCCAGACATTGAATGATCTTTTGCTGATTATTGGCTACTTTCTCTCTCTCGGCTTCTTTAATAGCTTCTTGGAATAAGATAATATCAATAGAACAGGAAGAATTAGCTATCCATCGTAATGTTTTGGCTTTTATTTCTAAAAATTGCTCAATGTTAGGGAAGACTCGACGTAAATCATAAAGTCGTCTTCTTAAGTTGGCTTTAGCTTCTGTATCCGTTGTCTCTGTCCAAAGTTGAACCGCTACTTGCTGTCTGGAAAGGGTTTGATCATAATGTAAGCACAAATAAGCTAAAAGGGTCTGTAGTTTTTCTGGATAAGACCCACTAATGAGCGTCTCACCATCTGTCACGCTAAACTTTCCTAATAATTGGATTTTAAGTTGCACCATGATAATAATCTTAAAAATTGAGTGTGAGGAAGGTCAAAGTACCTTCCTTTTATCATAGATAGGGAAGATATCGATAATGCTGAAGATATAGCAGTACAAAATAAGGTCTTTCAATTTTGTGCGGGTAACTCCCTTTGATTAGTCATACAATCTTGAAGATATAAATCAATTAACTCTTGATAAGAAATTCCTTTTTCTTGCGCTTTTTCCTCAAAATATTCAATTACCTCAATTCCCAAAGGAAGGGTAACTTGTTGCTTTAACTGTTTAGCAAAAGGGTTAGGACGACTTTTCATGTTAGACAAATCGTATTCAGGTTTCATCATGATTATTCTCTATATTGTTGGCTTTCATTTTGAGTAGCTTTTCGGGCAGAAATAATTCTAATAATTGATTCTTCTTCTCGGTAACAATGAACAACGAGTAATATCCTCATTTTGTAACTTCTACCTAAAAGTAAGAATCTTTCCTCCTCATTTGAATGGTCATTATCCCAAAATTGAATCGCCAGATCGTCATAAAAAACAGATTTAGCCTCCTCAAAAGAAACACCATGCTTTTTTTGATTAATTCGGTTTTTATCTCTGTCCCATTCAAACCTTAAGCGAGTCATTTTAGTATCATATAAGCTTAATAATTTTAATGTTACCACAATCCTTATCAACCTATTGATTTGATATGTGTCTCGTCAACCTAACATCAAATTTCAATTTCTGTCAATTTGTCTAAAAGTATGCTAAAGCTTAAAAATAGAAGGATAAAAACAATAAATAGATTAAATAGCTGATAAAAAGCATAAAATAGCCCTTGACAAAATGGGGGGGGGTAGATATGCTCTGTTATTGATAATATTTTCTCTCCCTGTGAGGAGTTTTTTAGCCATTATGAATCTATTAATCGAAAATCTGATTACCCCTAAAATGACTCTTGCTGTTCTGTCCACTGTAGTTCTTGGCATAACTGCTCAGTCAGCGTCAGCTTCCACTATTACTAATGATTCTACGGCAGGGACTCAGTATGATATTACTGGTCAAGGCGAGGGATTGATTTCTTCTCCAGGAGGATTTGCGAGTAGCTTTCAGGAAACCTACGGTGAAGATAATCTGATTCCTTATACTGGCTTTGGTGGGGGCTTTGCAATCGTCGATACAGATATTACAGGAAATCCGCTTTACTTTGATAAAACCTTGACGATTACTGATTTTGATGTAACACCCCAAACCGAGCCTGAACCTGAAACAAGTAAGTCATGGGTTTTTAATGTCCAAAATACAACACCTTTTGCTTGGAGTGACTATCACTTTGAATTTGAGACAGGTGCATTAACCACTCTTGGAATTACCGAAAATGAAGTATTAGTGGCAGGAAGTCCTGCAACTATAACGATTGTAGGCGATACAATTTCCCTTACTGATCTGACCGTCGGAACAACCCCCGGTGTAGATGATATTTTAGAAGTACGAATCTTTACTGACTTTACCTCAGTTAATACTAATGACACCTTTGGAGTTCGTCAAATTGCAACTACTTCTACCCCTGAACCTAGTGCTATTTTAGGCTTACTCGCTGTCAGTTCTATTGGTGCATTGGTTGGTCGCCAAAAAGGATAATTACATCCTTTGCTGAAGATTTCAATCTTAAAAATTGAGTGTGAGGAAGGTCAAAGTACCTTCCTTATTACACTCCTTTTTGCATCTCTGGCTTGATTAACAGTTAATGTAACTAAGTTGATTTATGTTTCATTAACAGATTGAATCAATGTTTGATATCCTTGAGTATTAATCATATTTGCCATGTCTGACAATTGTTGTTGATCAGGTGATTCTAAGCCAAACCCATGAACTAAACGGTTCATTAAGTTAAACAAAAAACAAACTGCGATCGCATCTTCTACTGCCTGTTCGTCCCAACCTGCTGCTAAAATATCATCGATATCGGTTGGTGTAATTTTGCTTGGGGTTAATGTTAACTTAGAAACAAAGACAAATACAGGATAAAATCGTTCTTCAATGGGTGCGGTCTTAATATCATTAATGAGAGCGTCGAGTAAGTTCGGATCGACGTTTAAACTGGTTGCGATCGCTTGATGAGCATTATAACAAAAATGACAAGCGTTTAAACCCGATACGTAAGCAGCAATCAACTCTCTTTCCCCAAGAGTGAAGGGTGATTCTCCTTGCATAATATTCTGTGTTAATTGAATTAAAGGAGAATAACGATTGGGGTTTGTGCTGAAAATTTCGACGATGCTTTGTTGTTTAAGAAATGGCATAATTTTCCTCTTTTATTTGTCTAAAGTTTTTTTTCTGGTTCTGTTATCAGAATATCCACACAAGTGTCCTTACTTCGTCCTCACAACGTCCAGGGAACAAGGGGTAAATATTGCGATAGGATAATAAGTCAAACTCTCATAAAAATGCTAATCAAACTCAAGGAGAAGTACAGATGATTATCTGTTTCGCCTCTGGTTGTTGACATTTAATTTAGAGGTTTGTGATTGGTAGTCCAGCCTCTCGCCAAGCTAACATTCCCCCTTTTAAATTAGCTGTGCGCTTAATTCCATGTCGTTGAAGCAAAACGAGCGCTTGACTAGAACGGCTACCTGAGTGACAGACTGTAATAATAGGGCGATTTATGGGAATCTCCTCTAATCGAGCCTCAAGTTCATCAAGAGGGATAAGTTGAGCATGGGGAATCTGTCCTAAATCAGTAGTCAACTCCTGTGTGCTGCGTACATCTAAAATAGAAACCTGATCTAAATGGTCAGCGACCCAATAAGGTTCAATCTCTCTTAATCCGGCATAAGTCTGGCGAACTGGTCCCCAGTCGCCAATTGTAGGCATTTGACCATCTTCAGGTTGACCACAGCGACAGTTAGCAGGAATAGCGATGTCCATTTTTTTAGGGTGAGGAAGATTCAAATTCTTCATATAGCCAGTAAAATCATTCTCATCTGCTTGTCCCCCAATGCGAGGATTAAATGCCTTTTCCTCTCTGACAGAAGAGACAGTACGACCACTATAGTCATGGGCAGGAAAAAGGAGACAATCTTCAGGTAAGGTAAAAATTTTCTCCTTAATCGAACGATACATGGTGTGAGCATTACCCTGTTGAAAATCACATCGACCTGCACCTCGAATGAGCAAACAATCTCCTGTAAACGCCATCGATTGATCATCGAGAACAAAAGTAAGACAACCAT
>JBFRWQ010000430.1:0-8423 GCA_051439665.1 Microcystaceae cyanobacterium
ACAGGTATTTAAGTAGCTCTCAGTTAGATGCGTTAAGCGCAATGGTTGCTGAAAGCAACAAGCGGATGGATTCTGTTAACCGCATTACCAGCAATGCTTCTTCCATTGTTGCGGATGCCGCTCGTGCTTTATTTGCTGAACAGCCTCAATTAATTGCTCCCGGTGGAAATGCTTACACCAGCCGTCGTATGGCTGCTTGCTTACGGGATATGGAAATCATCTTGCGCTATATCACCTATGCAATCTTCTCTGGTGATGCAAGTGTTCTTAATGATCGTTGTCTAAACGGACTTCGTGAAACCTATGTTGCCCTTGGTACTCCCGGTGCTTCTGTTGCAGTAGGTGTTAACAAAATGAAAGAGGCAGCGGTCGCAATTGCTAACGATAGTAGCAACATCACCCCCGGTGACTGTAGCTCTTTGATGTCTGAAATCGCTGGTTACTTTGACGCTGCTGCTGCTGCTGTTGCGTAAGTAATAAAGCATTGTAATCTGTAACTTTCAACTGGGTAAAGTTTTTTCCCGACTTACCCTCAATCTAGGACAACTTAGTAAACTTATTTGGGAGATACCAACACCATGAAGACCCCTTTAACTGAAGCTGTTTCATCTGCTGATTCTCAAGGCCGCTTTTTAGGAAACACAGAAATCCAAGCTGCATTTGGACGTTTCCAACGGGCTAGTGCTAGTTTAGAAGCTGCTAAAGCTTTAACCTCTAAAGCTGATTCCTTAATTAGCGGTGCAGCCAATGCTGTTTATAGCAAATACCCTTATACCACCCAAACCTCTGGTCCCAACTTTGCTCAAGACCAACGAGGTAAAGACAAATGCGCTCGTGATATTGGTTACTATCTCCGCATGGTTACCTATTGCTTAGTAGCAGGTGGAACCGGTCCTATGGATGAGTATTTACTCGCAGGAATCGACGAAATCAATAAAACCTTTGACCTATCTCCTAGCTGGTATGTCGAAGCGCTTAAATATATCAAAGCCAATCATGGACTGTCTGGCGATGCAGCAGGCGAAGCAAATATCTATCTTGATTATGCAATCAACGCCTTAAGCTAGTTAGCCTATTCAATCAAACACTAATGACCTGGGAAGTCAGGAGGTTGTTGGCCATCATCGTCTTCAATCATCTGTTTTTCCAGGTCTTATTATATCTACGCTATAATCTTCGATTTAGTTGGGGAGTGATATAGCAGTACAAAATAAGGTTAGGACACTTGCGATCTCTGAAACCCTTGGACAGCTTACTCCTGCCTCCTGCCTCCTGCCCCCTGCCTTGTGCGTAGCACTATAGCTCACAAAAATTGGAACTTCAACTACTGACACAGCTTAAATAAAGCAATAGCGAGTCGCTCTATAACCATTTTACTTTTTGAAATGCCGTGAAAGCTCAGATCCCCTTACCTCAGTTAAACATTCTTGGTGGGCAGCGCTTAAAATCCTGTTTGGTAAGATTAAATTAACTTATGCTACCCACCCTACAACTAATTGTCAGTGAACATAAAACCCAAGAATGGCGAGATATTATGATTCTTTATTCAGCTATACCTTTCTTTAATGCGGTTAATTGGGCTTCTGCTTTATGTAACGACTCAATCCACTCTTTTTCAGGATCACTATCCGCAACAATTCCAGCGCCCACCTGTCCCCATACTGTATGAACTCCTGAAGATTGGGATTGGTACAATAAAGTGCGAATTAGAATGTTTAAGTCTAAATTGCCTCTTATATCTAAATAACCACATGAACCATAAAACAAACTGCGTCTAACTGGTTCTAATTCTTCTATAATCTCCATACACCGCACTTTTGGACAGCCTGTAATCGTTCCCCCTGGAAACAAGGCTTGGATTAAATCAATACTATTATATTGCTCTTGCAAAATCCCCTTAATATTACTGACTAGGTGACTGACATGGCTATATTTTTCAATGGTTAACAGTTCATCTACAGTAACTGATCCCCATTGACAGACTCGACCTAAATCATTACGCTCTAAGTCAACTAGCATGATATGTTCGGCATTTTCTTTGACATTATCGATTAACTCTGCGATTAACTGCTGATCCTGTTCTTTTGTCTTTCCTCTTGGCCTTGTCCCTGCAATGGGACGGGTTTGAGCCATGTTACCCTGTAATTGAACTAATCTTTCAGGAGAACAACTGATCACATCACCAAAGGGCGATCGCCAATAACTGGCAAAAGGAGAGGGATTAATCTGGTGTAAGTGGCGGTAAATTGACCAACTATCAGCATTGGTTTTCGTCTCAAATCTTAAAGATAAATTTGCTTGAAAAATGTCCCCTTTTTCTATGTATTTTTTGGCCTTAATAACAGACGTTTCATATTGTTGTTGGGAAGAGAGAAATTTTAGGGGATAATCGGAGTAATATTGATCTTGTTTAGGTAAGATCGCTTTTGACTCTAATTTATGCTCTAATTGGTCTAAATTATCTTTATTTGTGGCAGCTAACCATAATAATTGTTCTTGATGATCTAAGATAGCGAAATTTTCAGGTTCATACCAATAAGCAACAGGAAAAGGTAAGTTATCTGAGCGATATTTTGGTAGCGCTTCAACTTCCCATGCTAAATCATACCCTAACCATCCTAACCATCCTCCCACAAAAGGTAACTGAGCAATATCATCATTGACTTGAGGAGATAAAGGTAAGAGAGAACGTAACAGGGGTAAAATTGTGCCAACCGAAGGAGTCCATAACTGTTGCTTACCTTGTTTGAAACGGGGTAAACCAGCACATAGAGAATAACGAGAGAGATAGGGATAATCTTGCGGTGTAGGGAAAGGACTTTCTAGGACGGTTGCGACAGAATCGTTAATAAACAGTTTTTCAAAAATATCTGATCCCGTTTTTTCCTTCAAAGGAAGCGATCGCCAATGCCAAGGTAATATCATGTATGCAGAATAAGACTGACTTCTTCTATTGAACCATGAAATGACCGTATAGAACTACGCACTGTCTAATCATCTAGCGCTGTGTCAAATTTGTTTTGACGGTTAAATCTTCCCACACTCCCCACACTTCCCCATCTCCCCACACTCGTCTCAACCAGTCAATTTAAGATCGACAGACCACTAAGCGTAGGGTGGGCTTTGCCCACCACAACACTTGTCTTATTCTAAAATTTTACCAAAAATTAAAGTAAACCTGCATTAGAAAGACCAAGAATGATTCCTGCGCCTAAAATATGACCAAAGCTAGTGGTTGCTAATAATTCAGGCATTCCAAAGCTCTTTTCTTTAGCCAATTGAGGAAAAGGAAGACTCGGACCCTTTCCAGTTTGTTGAATGGCAAAATAGCCAATAATAATCGCAAATAAATTAGCGAAAATCATGATAATACCGACAGATAAATTCCATGAAGCAGTTGTCGGAGTAGTTTGGCCAAAAAACAAGAGATGAGATAACATTGCTTTCTCCTTGAGGGAAACAAACGAAAATTAAGTTAGGCATATTATAGGGATCATCCTTACCCTCATAACACTTTGTTTGAATAACTTAATATTTAGGTGTCAGGTATTGGGTGTTAGGTGTTGGGTGTCAGACTAGGTTAAAATAAGAGTTCATAATTCATAATTTATAATTCATAATTCATAATTCATAATTACCAAAAATGACAAAACCCAAAGATGTCCAAGGATTTCTCCTAGCTGCTGACACCATTCTCCTTCGTTCCCGAACTTGGGATAGACTGAAATTTGAGATCGAATATGGATTGCAACGGGGAACAACCGCCAATTCTTACTTAATTCAAGCAGAAAAAACCGTTCTCTTTGATCCACCAGGGGAATCCTTCTCTGATATCTTTTTAACAGCCTTAAAACAACGAATTGACATAACCACGATTGATTACATAATTTTAGGACATATTAATCCAAATCGTGCTTCTACCTTAGAAAAACTCTTAGAAATTAACCCTAACTTAACGATTGTTTGCTCTAATCCTGCTGCTTTATCTTTGGGTAAAATAATCGAAAATCAAACCTTAAATCTACAAATTGTCAAAGGAGAAGATACCTTAGACTTGGGAAACGATCATTGCTTACAATTTATTCCCACTCCTAACCCTCGCTTTCCCGATCAACTCTGTACCTTTGATCCTAAAACCAATATTCTCTATACCGATAAATTATTTGGTATCCATGTTTGTGGAGATCAAGTATTGGATGAAGGATGGACAATTTACCAAGAAGATCGGAAATACTATTTTGATTGTTTGATTGCGCCTTATGCTAAACAGGTATCCAGTCATTTAGAGAAATTAAAGACCAAAAACGCTAAATTATACGCTACCGGACACGGTGCATTAGTTCGTTATAGTTTAAAAGAACTGACCGCCTCCTATCAACAATGGTTAGAAGAACAAAAAGCCCAATCTCTCACCGTTGCTCTAGTTTACGCTTCCGCCTATGGTAACACAGCCACTTTAGCCCAAGCGATCGCTAAAGGAATCACCAAAGCAGGGGTAGGTGTAGAGTCAATTAACGCAGAAATCGCTGAAGCAGAGGAAATTAAAGCAGCCATTGAGAAATGTGGTGGATTTATCTTCGGTTCTCCTACATTAGGGGGTCATGCACCTACACCCATCCAGACAGCCTTGGGAATTACCCTTGCTAATGCAGAAAAAACTAAGTTAGCAGGGGTATTTGGCTCGTTTGGCTGGAGTGGAGAAGCCATTGATTTATTAGAGGCTAAATTCAAAGATGGTGGTTATCGCATGGGATTTGAGCCGATTCGGGTTAAATTTAAACCGACTGCTGCTATCTTAAAAACCTGTGAAGAAGCAGGAACAGATTTCGCTCAAGCGCTGAAAAAGTCCCAAAAAACACGAAAACCCAAGGCAACCGTCGGATCATCCCAAACAGCACGGTTAGAGCAAGCATTAGGGCGCTTAGTGGGATCTTTGTGTATTGTGACCTGTCAATGGGGAGAAGTCAAAAGCGCTATGTTAGCCTCTTGGGTATCTCAAGCCACATTTAATCCCCCTGGCTTTACCGTTGCAGTGGCTAAAGAGCGAGCGATTGAGTCCTTATTGCAGCGTGGTAATTACTTTGTCCTTAATATCCTAGAAGAAGGGCAACATTTAGGCTTAATGAAGCATTTTCTCAAACCTTTTGCCCCAGGGGAAGATCGCTTTATTGGAGTGGAAACAGAAGAAGCAAAACAGGGATCTCCCATTCTCACAGAAGGGTTAGCCTATTTAGAATGTCGTGTGGATAATCGGATGGAATGTGGGGATCATTGGGTGATTTATGCGATCGCAGAATCGGGTAAAGTCTTACATGATGGCGTAACCGCTATTCATCATCGTAAATCAGGGGAACATTATTAAACATTACCGAAAATGTTTTCTTTTCATCTCCGTCCGTTTTACGGCGGAGATGAAAAGAAAACCAGTGTGTTCGGACAAGTAAGCAACCACACCTCAATCAGTCTCGGTCGGACTAGATAAGCACTACTTTTCTATGTTATCATGTTTTTATCTAAAGTAAGCTTTGCGTAATATGTTTATTTTAGAGTTCAAAGTCAAGGGCAAAACTCAACAGTATCAAAAGATAGACGATGCTATTCGCACCGCTCAATTCATCCGCAACAAATGCTTAAGGCTATGGATGGACACAAGAGGGACGGCTAAAAATGATTTATACAGATACTCAAAAGAATTAGCTCATAGCTTTAACTTTGCTAAAGAACTCAATTCAACCGCTAGACAAGCTAGTGCAGAACGTGCTTGGAGTTCAATTAGTCGGTTCTACGATAACTGTAAACGTAAAATAGCAGGAAAGAAGGGCTATCCTAAATTTAAAAAGTTTACTCGGTCTGTTGAGTATAAACAATCAGGGTGGAAACTTCTTAATCCTAAGACTATTAAGTTCACTGACAAGAAAAATATAGGTGTTCTTAAGTTGGTAGGAACTTGGGACTTAGGCTATTTTCAACAATCTGATATTAAACGAGTTCGTTTGATTCGTAGAGCAGACGGTTATTATTGTCAGTTTGTCCTTTCTTGTGAGATTAAAAAACAGATAACCCCCTCTGGTAAAGACATTGGCTTAGATGTTGGATTATCTTCTTTCTACACTGACAATGAAGGCAATAAGATAGACAATCCAAGATTTCTGAGAAAATCAGAAAAGAGGTTAAAACGCTTTCAAAGGCGACTGTCTAAGAAGAAAAAAGGATCGTCTAATCGAAGAAAGGCAAGACAGAGATTGGCTAAAGCTCATCTTAAAGTAAGTAGGCAACGTAAAGACTTTGCTGTGAAGTTAGCGAGGTGTGTAGTTCACTCTAACGATGTGATAGCCTATGAAGATTTAAGAATTAAGAACTTGGTCAAAAATCATTGTTTAGCCAAAAGCATTAATGATGCTGCATGGTATCAGTTTCGAGAATGGTTAGAGTATTTTGGGTTTAAATTTGGTAAAATAACCATTGCTGTTCCTCCGAACTATACCTCTCAAAACTGTTCGAGCTGCGGTAAAACTGTTAAAAAATCCCTATCTACAAGAACCCATATTTGTTCCTGTGGATGCCATTTAGATAGGGATGAAAATGCAGCTATTAACATTCTTCAAAAAGGATTAAGTACGGTAGGGCATATCGGATCTAAAGCTTGGGGAGAGAATACCGCTACTTTGATGGAAGCGATTTTGTCAAAGCAAGTATCCTCTGTGAACCAAGAATCCTCACGCCTTTAGGCTGAGGAGTGTCAACTTATCAAACAATTCAAGTCGGTGTTATGTGTGCTTCTCCAGATGGAAATGGATTCGATGTGACTTTTGAGGATTATCAAGTCAATTCTAAAGTTTGAGCATCATTTAGATTCTTATGACAGTTGTATCCCATAGCCCTAAATAATATTAAATCCAAGGGAGATTATCTACTAATTCTTCAACACTGGTAAATGTTGCAATTAAGCCACAAATGATCACTGCGACTAAGCTACCAATTATTCCCTTCGTCAAAGATGGGCTAGTATGAGCAAACAGGGAATAAGACCACAATATTAGAGCGTATAGAAGACCAAAGGATGCACCAAACAGAAAACGCTTAACTAGCTCGAAAGAAAACGGTTTGTCAGAGGATGGTTGATTCATTAATTTAATTATTTAACTTAAATCCATTTCATTTTCAGTATAACCTCGAATTTGATTGAGCAAAAGTTTTTCCGAATTATTTAAGCTTGAAATCTTGTTAAATCGTGCTAATGTATCATTAAATAGTCCATCTTTTACATCCTAAGCAAAATTATGTCATTGTCTGTAATATCAGAACACATTGAAATCACCCCCAATATTTGTGGTGGAAAACCTCGAATTACTGGACACCGTATTAAAGTTCAAGATATTGTTATTTGGCATGAACGAATGGGAATGTCCCCTGATGAAATTATTTATCATCATCCGACTATAACTCTAGCGGATGTTTATGCTGCCTTAGCCTACTACCATGATCATAAAGAAGAAATCAGGGGAGAGATAGAATCAGGGGAAGCTTTTGCTAATAAATTACAAGGAATTCAACCCTCTTTGACTGAAAAGATTTTAAAAAGAGAAAATGTCTGATAATATTAAGTTTCATCTGGATGAGAGTGTGAGCAAAGCGATCGCAAATGGTCTCAGAGTAAGGGGAATTGATGTTACCTTTTCCCCAGAGGAAGGATTAATCGGGGCAACAGATGAACAACAATTGGCTTATGCTCTATCTCAACAACGAGTTATCTTTACTTTTGATGATGATTTTCTTCGTTTAGCTTCTATGGGGATGGAACATTATGGTATTATTTACGCTCGTCAACAACGTCAATCTATTGGTCAAATTGTCAGTGATTTGGTTTTGATTTGGGAATGTTTAGAACCTGAATATATGTACAATAATATTGAATTTTTATAATTATATCGATTTGACTTAGAAAACCCAGTCGAAATGCAACTTAGCTTACCATTCTTCTAAAAGTTGATCTCCACCATATCTCACCACATCAGTACAGAAAAGACCTGTCTGGGATCTAACCTTTTCTATAGCAGTTTGAGCCTCTTTTTCATCTAAATGAAAAGTATTTAAAGCAATTCCTTTAACTTTAACTTTTGCAAAAGTATTACCTGCTGTTGCAACCGCTTCATACAAATTAATCACATCTACTAAAGGAGGAATCATAAACTCAGGTAAGCCATGAAGATGACGTTGGCCAGCACGATGTACCAAAATTAACCCAGTGGGTTGACTTCCTCGTATCAGAGGTAAGGTAGCAGTTGAACCAGGATGCAACAGAGAACCCTGTCCCTCAATCCAGAGTATTTCATGCTCTTCTCCATACCGTAACACTAAATATTCCACCGCACCAGCCGCAAAATCTACCCTCACTGCATCTAAAGGAATACCCACCCCACTAA
>JBFRWQ010000431.1:0-7831 GCA_051439665.1 Microcystaceae cyanobacterium
GTGGGGAAATTCTGAGACAATCTTATTCATACCGATTATCTCCCGTGAAGCAATCTCCCACAATGTAAACCCTAAGAAAGTTCTAACATTCTTTGAATAGGCTTTAATGCTGCTTGTTGAATGTTCAAGGGTAGGTTAATTTCTGGAGTTTTGTTTTCCATTGCTAAGTAGAGTTTTTCTAAGGTATTTAACCGCATATAAGGACACTCATTACAATTGCAATTATTGACAGAAGGAGCAGGAATAAAGCACTTCTGAGGTGTGTCTTTTTCCATCTGATGAATAATACCAGGCTCAGTGGCCACAATAAAGGTATCACTATTACTTTGCCGACTATACTTTAATAAAGCAGTGGTTGAACCAATATAATCAGCATGATTTAAAACATTCGTTTCACATTCAGGATGGGCAAGAATTTCCGCATTGGGATGATTCACTTTTAACTGCACAATTTGTCTTTCAGAAAAGGTTTCATGCACAATGCAACTACCTTGCCATAATACTAACTCCCGTCCTGTTTGTTCCATCACATAACGACCTAAATTGCGATCTGGGGCAAAAATAATCGGTTGATCACGGGGGATTTGTTCCACAATTCTAACAGCATTAGAACTGGTGCAGATAATATCGCTCATGGCTTTGATTTCTGCCGTACAGTTAATATAAGAAATCACCAAATGATCAGGATATTGGGCTTTAAATGCAGCAAACTCTTGAGGTGGACAGCTATCAGCGAGGGAACAACCCGCATCTAAGTCTGGAAGTAAGACTAATTTATCAGGATTCAGGATTTTGGCTGTTTCTGCCATAAAATGAACCCCTGCGAAAACAATTACATCTGCTTGTGTTTGGGCTGCTTGTTGAGACAGTCCTAAAGAATCCCCAATATAATCAGCAATATCTTGGATATCTGGGTCTTGATAGTAATGTGCCAAAATAACAGCATTTAAGTCCTTTTTGAGCTTCTCAATTGCTGAAAATAAGTCGTAGGGTAGGTTAGGGGCTGGGGGGTTAGGACGTACAGCAGTGAACACGATAGGGTATGACTCCTCGCTTGTTTAGGATTAGGTGAACAATTATAGTTAATTTCACCATTATTATCATAATAGTTGATTTAACCAAAATTGCCCAACCCTTTTTTCTCCCCCGTCTGGTATGCTTGATACAGGTGACAGAAATATAGGTTTCATAGCACCACACACCATGAAAAATTAAAATGTAAAACTTAAAAACTTTGCTCTGACTACTTTTGGTCGATGTTGATATCTCAAACACAGATCAATAGTAGCAATATTTGATGATTAGCATCATACATAAACCTGAAAAGCGCTATCGCTCAGATTTGGTGTCATGAGGGGTTGACAAAAAGCGCTCGCTCCTATCTCTCAGGTGTATGTTTAAAAGTTTAACTATTAATTACTTGTATTGTAACCTATACCAAAATAATTAGCTAAGACCTTATCCAAGATAAGGTGTAACCTTGTTTCCTTGACCTAAAATAATCTTAAATTGACCTTCTCTTTCTGACTTAAAAGAGGAAGTTTTTAGATGAGTAATAACCAAAGAACGATGTTGAGAAGGAACACGCTGTAAGATGCGATCCTTTTGGTTTAAACTCTCTTCTTCTGCAAAATATAACTGAGTAATCAATGGGGAAAAATTAGGAGCTTGAACCTTAAAATGAATATGAGGGGGTCTTTGCCAATTTTCAGTGACGGGATAACCCCCTGGTTTAATGGTTCTAAACTCATAATTTCCCTGAGTATCTGTCGTAGTAACGCCCCAATATTGAAAATTAGGGTCAACTGGGGCAGGATTGGGATCATAATCATGATCATAGCGTCCTGTTGCACAGGCTTGCCAAATTTCAACAGTTGTATTGGGTATGGGCTGACCTTGACAAGTTAGCACTTTTCCTCGAATAAAAATGATTTCACCTGATGCTCGTTGATTATGGTCATTTATGTAGGTTAAATCCCGATCCTGATCAACAGGGTAGGTTAAGGGGTAAAAAGGTCCCTCGGTTTGAGAGGGTGTCATCAAACAGGAGGACGATGACAGAGATAATTGACGGGTAATTAACCCAATACCTAATTGTCCCGTATTTTGCAAGAGTTGACGGCGCTTCATCATAAGAATGAGGGTAGGGTGGGCTTTGCCCACCTTAACTTAAAAAAGAGCGGAAAAAAAGTCTCTTGCTTTAATCTCAGCAATCACTTGTGGATGATTGCGAAGAATAATTATCTCTATTTTGTTGATTAATCAAGATTACTTACGAGAATCTTGACCCATTTGATAAACAACTTGATCTGCTCTCTCATTTAAAGTATAACACATTTTTTATTTGCTACTACCTGAAATCTTGGGAAAAGTACGCCGTTACAAAAAATTGGAGTAAAATAAATGAACTAGCTTAAATGGCTAATAATACCCTATCTGACTCAATTCTTCCCCTATGTTATCCCATCTACGCATTGAAAACTTCGCGCTAGTTGATCATCTAGAATTGTCCTTTTCTCAAGGGTTAAGTGTCCTCACAGGAGAAACGGGAGCAGGAAAATCAGTTATACTGGATGCTATTGATATGGTACTGGGGGGAAAAGCTACCAGTCGCTGGATCCGTCAGGGGACACAACGGGCTACCTTAGAGGCGACATTTCCCTTGAATTCTCAAGTACAGCAATGGTTAAGAGAACAAGATATTGATCCCCTTGAAGAAGATGTGGTGGTTTGTTGTCGGGAATTAACTCTAACTAAATCCTCGTTGCGTTCTCGTTGTCGAGTTAATGGTGTTTTAGTCAATTTGCAGCAAATTGCCCAGTTAAGAGAGCATTTAGTTGAAATTACAGCACAAGGTCAAACAGTCCACCTAATGAACCCTAATATACAACGGGACTTACTAGATTCTTATGGGGGGAAAAATATTACGCTACAGAGTAAAATTGTGGAAAAAGCTTATCATATCAGCCAAGAAGCGAAAAAAGCGCTAGATAAACGCCGTCAATCGGAAAAAGATCGCTTACAACGTCTTGATATTTTAGACTATCAACTCAAAGAACTCGAAGAAGCCCAATTAACCAAGGGCAATGAACTAGATGAGTTAGAACAAGAACGTGATCGCTTATCCCATGTCGTAGAATTACAACAACTGAGTTATCAAGCCTACCAGCTATTATATCAAAGTAATGATGGGGAAGCTGTTGCTGATTTATTGGGTCAAGCTGAATCGATTTTAACCAATATGGCAGAATTTGATTCAGAAGTCACTGGTATTTTAGAAATCATTCAAACCGCTTTAACAGAAGTCGTAGAAGCAGGACAACAAGTTAATAGTTATGGAGATAGATTAGATAGTGATCCTGAGCGCTTATCAGAAATTGAGGAACGGATTGTTCTATTAAAGCGGATCTGTCGTAAATATGGACCGAGTTTAGGAGAAGCGATCGCTACTTACGAACAACTGCAACAGGAATTAGACGAGTTAACAAACAGTGAACAGTCCATCGAAGCGCTAGAAAAAGATTATCAAGACAAACAAGATATTTTACAGAAAGAATGCCAAAGTTTAACTAAATTACGTCAAAAAGCAGCCGAAAAATTAGAAACACAATTGGTCAAAGAATTAAAACCCCTAGCAATGGATAAGGTGATCTTTGTCTGTCAAATTACCCCCATCACACCAACGGCTAAAGGGGCAGACCAAATTACCTTTTATTTTAGCCCTAATCCAGGGGAAAAAGTACAACCCCTTTCTGAAACCGCATCAGGAGGGGAAATGAGTCGTTTTCTCTTAGCCTTAAAAGCCTGTTTTACTAATGCAGGTCAACCATCTTCTACCTTAATCTTTGATGAAATAGACGCAGGGGTATCAGGGAAAGTGGCGCAAGCGATCGCTGAAAAACTCCATCAATTAAGTTGTTACCATCAAGTTTTATGTGTAACTCACCAGCCCCTTGTCGCTGCGATGGCTGATCATCATTTCCAAGTTTCTAAGAAGATCATCGAAGAATCAAGTCCAATTATGGATTTAGAAACGGGTAAGTTAACCCTACCCGAAATTCGCACGGTTATCCGTATTAAAAGCTTAGATAACCAAGATACTCGACAGGAAGAACTGGCGCAACTAACAGGGGGACATTCTGCGGCTGAAGCAAAAGCCTTTGCCGAATCTTTATTAGTTAAAGCAGAGAGCTATCGCTTAGGAAAGCTTTAAAATTTACATATTGATTCTGAATACGCTCAATTCAGCATGATTAGCGTAATATTGCGCCCGTGCGATCACATCAGAACCATAATCATCCCCTGTTGTACCTCGATCCATGCCTGTAATTGTTTGGACAGTATTAAGACCTGCATTATAGGCAACTGCAGCCCCTTTAATCACGTAACGATCATCCCAGTCAGGATGTTTTTGTTGAACTTGTTGAAGGTTATTAACAAAAATGCCCGTTGCTTGTTCAATGTGTTCTAAGCTTTTTGGATCAGGTGTACCTTCAATAGAGTGATAGCGTTTATCAACTTGCATAATACCAAAGGCATTACCTCCATCTCCCCATCCATTGCTTAAAATATTGCCACATCGAGATTCCCGACTGGCAATAGCTGCCAGAATCGCTGCAGGAACACCAAATTTAGCTGCTGCTGTACAGAAATGATCAGCGCTCACTTTGACCCGTTGTAAGTCTGTTTGTGCCATTTTATGAGAAGATGAGACCCCTGCGGGTAATCCATCTTGAGAAGCAGTTGCTGTGGATGCACCTGTTGTGGGGGCTAACATTAAGGCTTGATCCCAACGACTGGCCGGTTGAGGATCAAGATTAATATCAACATAATAAGCAGCAACGTAGCCTTGTTTGCCTTCGTAATCTATTTTTAACCAATCTGTACGCCCAAAATCATATTCACCTCCAGAGACTTCTTCTAACACTTTGAAACTTATGCCAGTGGTTAAGGAAAATACAACATCTGCATCGGTTGATGGTTTACTTCTGGCATTAAGGCTACTGGAAACACGATAATTCACTCGTCCTTCTGCCATCTCCTGTTGAGAAGGCTGAGAAGGTTCACTACTGTTGTCAATTTCATCTATGTAGTAGGCAGCAGCAAACCCTATTTGTCCGCTTACTTTAACCTTGTACCATTCTGTCTGATTATTAGGAGGATAGGGATCTCCTATCACTTTTTCTAGAAGGTAACAGGTTGCATTGGGACTTAATTCAACGACAATATCGGAGTTCGCTGATGCTTGACTACGAACATTTAAGACAGTATGAACATTATTATTCACTCGTCCTTTTGCTAATTGATCATCTGGTTCATCTGTTTGTTCGACATCAATAAAAGTCGCCGCCGCAAACCCTGTATTTCCATCTTTGTAAATTTTATACCACAGGTTTTGGTTAGGAGCATAGGTCTCTCCTGTCAGTTTATCTGTAACAATACAGGTCTCTCCAAAGTTTAAGGTAAACTGAATAGGCGCAGATAATTTGGCATCATTTCTGACATTAAGACCAGTGGTTACTTGAGCATTAACTGTTCCAAGCTGGCCGTCAACTGGGGGCGTTGTTGTGCCATTAGCATTATCTAAATAGCTAGTAGGATCCAACAAATCCGAGCGACGTTGATACTGATGAGACGGAACATAATGATAAGTTCTATTTCCAGTTTGAGTTAATGCACCCGTTTGAGTTCCTTTATACATTTCTAGATGCAACATGGAACTCCCAGAATTTAGGCGGCCAACATAGGCAATCACTTGACCTTTAGAAACTCTTGCTCCTACTCGAATTCCTGTAGGAAGAGACTGACCAATTTCACCATAACGGATAACTATTCCATTATCATGTTTAATTTCAAGTGCATAAGTTCCAGAGTAAAAATAATAAGGACCTGTGATTACCTTGCCATCAGCCATTGCTAAAATTTCAGTTCCTTTTGCTGCAATTAAATCACACCCTGCGTGTTTGCGACCACCCGAACGACCTGCTCCAAAGTTGCGTCCACCGTTTTTATAGCTTATACTGGGTCTTGTTCGGAAAGGAAAAATAAAATAAGACATGGATTATCTCCTTGATTGACAATTTTTAAAGATCGGTCATTTGAAAAAATTCTAGTTATTTAGGTTATTTTTTGATCAGATAATTACTCAGCAGCTGCCCCTAGAAAAATCTGACTAACATAACCATTTTCAAAGGTGAAAATTAATCCTCCATAGATAGAACCTGCGACAAAAGTTTGACCAGGAATTGATGTTTCTTGTTCCTGTTCTTTGATATATGCGAGAATAACCTCCTCAATCGAACTGCCAATTTTGATCCCTCTCTGAGACTGTAGCGTAGAAGGAGAAACTAATTTAATAAAAGCGATCCTTTGCTGTCCCTTTTCGGTTTCTGATGCCATACTAAGGGTGATACCTTGGCTAGGATAATACCAATATTGATGATAAAGTCCATCTCCTGCCCAATATTCAATAGAGTCTTTTTTAACAGGATTTCCGAGCAATTGGATAACATTTGTAGCAAGAAGATCAATTTTTAGATTTCCCAAGCTTTCTGACTTCATCAAAGCAAAAAGATCAGCTTCTGTGATGTCTTTTATGGGTAAACTTTGAGTGAGGTTAGCATTATTTTTTGTGAAGATTGGTTGAGACAGCATTTGAGGACTATCAACAGAAAGAAAGGCTAAACTCAAACTGACTAAAGTTATCATCCTGATTAATTTTCTCATGATATCAATCCCAATTGGCAGTAAATCTTATATAAGCAAGATTAATCTTCAATTGCTCCTAAGTTTGACTTGAGCAATGTTGAGAATGTTTAAACTCTATGGTGTTATTAATCCTTAAATCACTTTGCTTAAGTTTTTATCCCTTTCAGTATATTCCTAATACAGCGCTCAATCGTTAAAACTGACATAATTTGTATTAAAAACATACAAATCTTCAGACTGACTGTTCGCTTAGTAACTAAAGAAAAATATAGATAATTAGTGAGCAAGATGATCGCATTCCTGAACTAATCATAATTATTTGGATTCACTGCGTACAGCTACTACTTCAATTTCTACCAGCCAACCTGGGTTAACTAATCCTGCAACCTGCATCGTAGAGCGAGCAGGAAGGTTAGGCTGCTCTTTTGTGCCAAAAAATTGAGTATAGCCTTCCATAAAGCCCCTAAAATCCATTTTATTTTCTTTCTGAGGATCTCCCACCAGAAAAGCCTGCATCTTCACCACATCTCCCATCGTTAAATCAAGATCTTCTAAAATTACCTCAATACGTTTTAATACACCGATGGTTTGGGTTTTTGTATCGCCAAATGCTTCTACAGACCGTCTAGGTACATCAGAATTAACAAGAGGGGGGACTTGGCCACTGACATAGATTAAAGAAGCGTCAGCAGGTATTTCAACAGCACGAGCAATGGGAAAGTTAGAATTAGGAATGGGATAACGAATGATGTTTTTTGCTAACAATGGGCGATAAATAGACAAAGATAGCATCATAGCCAACCCTATGATAATCAGGGTCATGGAAAACCAATTTTTGCTAATTCTCATCATTGACACATACCTCAATTTTGGGACAAAGTTCCTCATGGTCAAGTTTACTCAATCAATTGCCAATTGACAAACTAATCTCCTTGACAACCTTATGAGCCGAAAGAATTGCTCCTTCTTGCCATCCTGTGAGATAACTCAGATGTTCTCCTGCTAAATAAATCGGACCATCGGGTTGACTTAACACTTGATAAGCGCCTTGACGATCTTCTTCTTGCCAACTGAGCCAACCGCCCAAACTATCGGGAATTTTACCCCATGCGATACTAATACC
>JBFRWQ010000432.1:0-5606 GCA_051439665.1 Microcystaceae cyanobacterium
TCAGATTTGAAAAACCATCCCTTAGATAAGGGACTCTCTCAAGAGAGTTTGAACATTATGGCGATTATGGATGATTTGCTGTAGAAATTAATTTATGGTTTTGTTGAGCATACCAACACAGGGACACTAGAATAGTGATTATCCGTACAACAACAGATTGCTTCTTCTATGGAGATCAATCCTAGTCAACTAAGTAGAACCTTTTTACTTGTTAGGATAAATTGGTTACAGTTACCCATCATGAAGCATTTTTAAGTACTTCTATCGTAAATTTCGTAGCATGGTCTTGTCAAGCCTATTCTTTCGTTATTTTCCCATGGGAAAAATTCGATATTTTGCCTTATTTTACTTATTTTTGCCATTATTTACCGCCCTTTAAATATTAAATATACAAATATAAATCGCTTTCTTATATTGGTTTTGATTATCTATCAGTGAAATGGGATCTAGGAACATAAGACGTTATAAACTACTAATATAAGTTAATGTTCAATTAAGTAAATGTCTAGTTCTCAAGTTAAATGTCGTGGAAGAGTACAAGCACAAAATGATCAAGAATCTAATCACTTTCAAGTTAAAGAGAATATTCTAATACTAATTACCTCATGTCTTGCTTCTTTAGGAACAATTCTTGAAGGGGATGGTTTATCTCTTGCGATTAGGATTAACCATTGAGAGAAAAATAATGTTTGGTCAATGATTTAAGGCAATAGTAACTGGTAACTGGTCACTAACTTAACAACTATTAACGATTTTTTAGGCTTTACCCCAATTAATGATTGTTATCATAGAAATATAAGATCAATAAATAGGGAATTGGCGATGGAAAAAGTATTAACAGAATTTCCTCTAATCGCAGGGACAGGAGGAACAGCATTTATTTATACCCTGAGTCCTTCTTTTCTCTGGCTCATTGTGGGAATTGTTCTTTGTACAATGGAATTAGCGCTACCAACTGCTTTTGTCGCCTTCATGATGGGAATCAGTGCGATCGCAGTAGGAGTTATTGCCTTAATCTTACCAAGTGTTCAGCTTCAGCTTGTCCTCTGGCTCTTATTTTCTACCTTGTCCGTTGTCTTCTCCCGTCGCTGGTTAACCCCCCAACGAAAAGGCTCAATGATCAGCGATGCACATGAAGGAACAACCCTAACCGCAATTCCCTCTGGGGAAGCAGGCAGAGTTCTCTACGAAGGAAATTCTTGGCGAGCGATCTGTGGAGATCACAAAATAGAGATCGCAGCCAATCAAACCGTCTATGTTGTTAAACGCAAAGGAAACACTTTAATTGTTCTTCCTGAGAGTTCTTCATTACCATCTTATGACCATTAATTTTGTCAACAGCATTTAATTAAAATTAACTTCGGAGGTTTCAAAAATGGGTAATCTTATCTTCTTTATTATCGTTATTCTAGGGGGATCAACCCTCTTCGGTACCGTTAAAATCGTCAACGAAAAAAATGAATACTTAGTAGAAAGATTAGGAAGTTACAACAAAAAATTATCCCCCGGTTTAAACTTCATAGTTCCCTTTTTAGATAAAGTAGTTTATCAAGAAAGCATTCGAGAAAAGGTCTTAGATATTCCCCCTCAATCTTGTATCACCAAAGACAATGTTTCCATCACTGTTGATGCCGTCGTTTATTGGCGCATTATGGATATGGAAAAAGCTTACTACAAAGTGGAAAATTTAAAATCAGCAATGGTCAACCTCGTCTTAACCCAAATTCGTGCCGAGATCGGGAAATTAGAACTAGATCAAACCTTTACCGCTCGTACAGAAATTAATGAAATTCTACTACGAGAATTAGATATTGCCACTGATCCTTGGGGGGTTAAAGTAACAAGGGTAGAATTAAGAGATATTATGCCCTCAAAAGCCGTTCAAGATTCAATGGAATTGCAAATGGCAGCAGAGCGAAAAAAACGGGCTGCTATTTTAACCTCAGAAGGGGAAAGAGACTCAGCTATTAACTCAGCACAGGGTAAAGCAGAAGCCAGAGTTTTAGATGCAGAAGCAATGAAAAAAGCAGCCATTCTCAAAGCAGAAGCAGACAAACAACAACAAGTCTTAAAAGCTCAAGCAACGGCTGAAGCGCTAAACATTATCATGGAGAAACTGAAAAGTGATCCCAAAGCCCATGAAGCCTTACAATTCCTATTAACCCAACAATACCTAATGATGGGTGAAATCATTGGCAGTAGTGAAAGTAGTAAGGTCATGTTTATGGATCCCCGCAGCATCGTTTCCACCCTAGAAGGAATGCGATCGGTGATGGGTAATAGTAACGGTGATTATAGTGACTTAGAACAAGCGCTAGAGAAAATTGATCGCCATTCCGCCCGTTAAAATTCAGTCCATTGTAGGGGCGCAAGGCTTGCGCCCGTTTCCCTGTTTCCCTGTCTCATGACTCATTGCTGATTGCTATAGTTTGTAGGAAGCTTTCAGAAGTTTTCAACCGTCTTGATAAAAATAAACAAGATTTAAAACTTTTTTCTGGTTTGTTGAGATAAATAACTGATTATAGTTTAAGTCAAGCGAATTAACTCGATTCTCAGTTACACTAACACCATACCAGTCAGCAACATTTTGATCACTCAGCCAATTAGTATTCTTATCCCAATTGCCACCATTAGTGCTATTGTACAAAGCAACCAAAGCATCATAGTCGCTTTCAATGACTCCATTTTTTAAGCGCTTGTTAATATTAACGGTTAGGGATTCTGAGTAGGGATGATTAGCATAATCAGTGTAAAGCCCATACAAATGGGAGAGCTTGGCTAATTCTGGAGGAATATCCCCTGTTAACGGATTACTAGACAAGTCAAGCCAATACAAATTCAAGAGATTGCCTAACTCTGGGGGTATCTCTCCTCTTAACTGATTATTGTTCAAGAAAAGCCCACTCAAATTCAAGAGATTGCCTAACTCTGGGGGTATCTCTCCTGTTAACTGATTATCGTATAAGTAAAGCCAATCCAAATTCAAGAGATTACCTAATGCTGAGGGTATCTCTCCTGTCAACTGATTATTGTTCAAGTAAAGTCCACTTAAATGAGATAGATTGCCTAACTCTGGGGGTATCTCTCCTGTCAATTGATTATTGTTCAAGTAAAGTCCACTTAAATTCAAGAGATTGCCTAACTCTGGGGGTATCTCCCCTGTTAACTGATTCCAGTCCAAGTCAAGCGAAGTAACTCGATTCCCAGTTACACTGACACCATACCAGTTAGCAACATTTTGATCACTCAGCCAATTAGTATTATTATCCCAATTGTCACCATTTGTGCTATTGTACAAAGCAACCAAAGCATCATAGTCGCTTTCAATGACTCCATTTTTTAAGTGCTGGTTAATATTGACAGTGAAGGATTCTGAATAAATATTGTTAGCAGAATCAGTGATTTGTACACGAATGCTATAAGCATTTTGAGTCTCAAAGTCAAAAATACTATTCGTTTTGAAGACATCATCATCAATGCTCCATAAGCTGTTATCGGTAATGTTATCAGTATTCTTTGTTTCGTCGTCGAAGACAGCATTTGTTTTTAGAACATCACTATCAATGAGCAATAAATTATTATAAAACTTAATAATAAACAGTGGAGCGCTCGCTGTCACGTCATGGTTGTGTTGAGTAAGGCAAGTGCCTTGTCTTGTAACATCTTGAGTGTTCATGGCAATTACAATTAGAGGTAAGTTGAATATAGACTTCTATCTGTTTATCGGGGCAGCCCATCGAATTTTATTCAAGTGTCCAAATTTATTAAATAACTGAATAGCACTTCACTATATTGATGAACCATTACAACAAGAGGAATCAAAGCGAGCGCTTTCCGTGGGGAGTGTGAGGAGAATAAATACCTCATTCCCCATCTTCCCCCTCTCCCCGATCTCCCCTCTCTCCCCTCACCTCTACGACTGTGGCGCTGCACGATAGGTCACTTCTTGAAGTTGGCCAGGCTTCCCTAGCTGTCGAGGTTGACTATCATTGATAGTAACTGTCACCTTACCTGCATCATCAGCCCTAACCGTCAATTTTTCCTTAGCTTTCCATGTTTTCTGCGTCCCTTTAGTAATAATCCCATCAAAGGCTGTTTTACCGTCTATTACTACCTTAACTGGACAATCTGCTTTCACCTCGATCACCACCACTAAGGTATCCTCTGCGACAGGAGATTGAGTCACAACGGGTTGGGTAGTTTGAGGGGGAGTATTTTCTTGAACTAAAGATGATTCTTGAGGTAGAGGTTGTTCACCTTGGATCTCAAGCATATTTTGCCGCAGAATATGGGAAATTGTTTGTACTGAAACCACTACCAATAGAATATAGAGGAAGTAGAGGTGAATAGGACGTAGTTGTAGGAGGGGAATTCTCAGTTTAACCGAAGAAACTTTTTTAGCGGTTTTTTCTTCTATGGGTAAATCGTGAGACAATTCCGTACCGTCAATCCCTAAGAGATCGCCAAAGCGCTTGATCATACCCCGAATGTAGATAGCTTCTGGTAGGGACTGTCGGTGCCCTTCTTCTAGCGCTTCTAGTAAGCGTAGGGGAATTTGGGTCTGATCTGCGATCGCTGTTAATGACAACTCTTGTTTGATTCGGGTTTGACGCAGATAACGGCCAATTTCCACGAGTGGATCGGGGGTTGCTTCCTTGCCCTCTCCTTTATTTCCCCGTGATAGGAACAATTTATGCTTGATACGGTCATATAAGCTGGGAATTGACACTTTTTTTGTCGCTAACGTCAATGGCTTTGTTAGGAAAGCGTCTTGCCCTTGTTCAGGGTTACTTTCCGATGATGATTGAATTGACATGACACACTCACTCACTCACTACCGTTTTCAGTTTAAAAGAATTTGTTCCCTGTTTTAAAGACTTTATTTCTGAGGAACTTAACAAACGATATTGACCTCTCTCTAAATAATTCCCTTTAGGGGACTGAAGACTAAGACAACCAAGGTGAGTTCGGTGGAGTTTAACCACCTTAAGTCCGAATTTCTCAGCTATCCTACGAATTTGACGATTTTTGCCCTCAGATAGAATAATTTCTAACTTGGTTTCTGTATGATTCCCTCTTAACACCTTGACTTGTGCAGGCAAAGTAAGTTCCCCATCTAGAAAAACTCCTTTACGCCACTGTTGCAGATTTTGGGGTGATAATTGACCCTTAAGAATCACCTGATAGGTTTTAGCTAAATGATAGCGAGGATGGGTTAACTGAAGGGTTAGCGCTCCATCATTGGTTAATAGTAACAGCCCACTGGAATTAACATCTAGGCGACCGACAGGATGTAAACCCTGGCCAGACTGTAAAGAGGGGGGAAGGAGACTTAAGACAGTACGGCGACCTTGGGGGTCATCACAGGTAGAAACAACGCCTATGGGTTTGTTAAGTAGGATATAGCGCAATTGAGGGCGATTTTTAACTGTTAATCGTTTCCCATCCACCTCAATGCGATCGCTGTCAGGATCTGCGCGATCGCCCAATTGAATAATCCGACCATTAACCCTAACCCGTTGTTCAACAATCATTTGTTCTGCTGATCGTCGGGATGCAATTCCCCATTGGGAAAGCAGTTTCTGAACCCTTTCAGCCATTGCTAT
>JBFRWQ010000433.1:0-4079 GCA_051439665.1 Microcystaceae cyanobacterium
CAAATAATCTCATCTTCTGGGGTATCTTCTGACAAAAGTTCAAAATGATAATAAAATTCCTCGCATCCTCCTGACTTGACGGTTAGACGCAGAAAACTGTTAGGTTGCTGGCGTGCCTGTTGCATTCGCTTAATTTCTTGGATCGCAGAGGAGGACAATTCAATCATAGAGAGTGATAATTTAGGGTCAATCGCCTTCAATTTTAGCAACAACATTGTCAAAATACACAGCCACTGCATCCCCTGTTCCTCTCATAGATGTAACGGCAATTTTCCCTGATTTTAAAGCAGGATCTCGAAAATAACCAACTCTTTGGCCGTTAATATAACCAACAATCAGATTTCCCTTAGTAACAAGTCTGAGGCGATTAGTAGATTGATTTCCTTGATTAATTATTTTGCTTTTACGCCAGTCTCCCTGTTTCTCCCATGTCCCATCAGAATGTTTTCCCATTACCCATGTCCCATTCCCTGCAATTAACAAATAATAAAAATCTTGATAACTCTTACCGCCAACTCTAGTTATTAAACCGTAGGGAACATTATCGGGTCCATTTACTTTTTTAGCATCAGCAGAAAAATCAACATCCGTAAAATCTTGTCCTGTCCAAATCGATGCACCATAGTGTTTAACATTGGGTTGCCGATGAAATAGTCCGCCATCTTTGATTGCTCCTCCCTTAGTTAAAGACCATTTTTTTGCTGCCGAAAAATTGTCTTCTAAAACAACCTTGTTAAAATTGTTAAGATTAATCGGCTCTATTAACTCACCATAAACCCAAAAAAGACCAAGCCCTAGTAACCCTAATCCCATCAATCCTAATCCACCGACAAAAATCTCTTTCAGGGGAAGAGAAAATGAAAGTTTCTGTCGGCGCTGACGAGATTTGTAAGAACTAACTGGTTGACTATGGGCAGATAAAAGAGAAGAATCTAGATGAACTGAGGGTTTAGCCGCAATATTCATCATGCCCGAATCAAAGGAGCCAGGAGTATATTGAGATTTCTTAGAAGATGTAGATTGAGAGCGCTTAGAAGATTGGGTTTGAGAAGGAGAAGAGCTTGGGCGAGTCGCTTGACGAGATGGGCGACGACTTGTCGAAGAAGATTGCTTAGATTTAGAACCTTTAGACAGTGCAGCAGGGGGAAGAGGGGGAAGAGGGGCGGGTAGAGGAGGTTGTTTTCTCACCCCCAATCTAGCCTCATCAGTCATCCCATGAGGTTTATCTGACTTTCTGTTTAGGGACTTTTTGCCCTCAAAAGGCAATAAAACTGTACAACCGCAGACTTCACAATTAGAAGGCTTTTGCGCTGCAATGGTTTGATGTCCGCAGTCTTGACAAATATACCGTTTCATGGGTTAGGCCGGGGTGAACATAGGGAGAGGTGCAAGGTCTTGTAATCTAATATTAGCGGTTTTTTAATATAAATAGGAAAAAATCCTGCTCTTATCCTTAAACACCCCTCAAATCTATGGATTTAGCACTGATGACGGGCATAGTCATCTTGAAAACGAATAATGTCGTCTTCTCCTAAGTATTCCCCATTTTGCACTTCTATTAACACCAATTTGATAACTCCTGGGTTTTCTAGGCGATGAGAGGTACACTGGGGGACGTAGGTAGATTGATTAGCTCCTAAAATTTCTTCGTGATCACCGCAGGTTACTTTAGCAGTTCCAGATACGACGATCCAGTGTTCACTGCGGTGGTGGTGCATTTGCAAGCTGAGACGGTGGCCAGGGTTAACCTCAATCCGTTTAATTTTGTAACCCATTCCCTCTTCTAGGGTCGTAAATGATCCCCAAGGCCGTGTTTCAGTAGCAGCTACTTTGTTGTTATGGGCTACGGAAAAAACTGCCAAGCTCTCGGTTTTAGAGGATTCTTTAAGTTGAACCATTGTATTTACTCCATTAAGTTACTAAATCTAACGAACAATTATGAGATCATCAAGTCGAGAATCTATCCTACCATAGCACAATTTTTTAAATTGAATAGGTATCTTTCCATATTTTATCAATCATGATGTTGTTGCGAACACAGTCTATAGCCAAATGAAGAATGAAGAATGAAAAATGAAGAATGAAAACCCTGATTATAAAAGGTATTTGGCGTTTTCTCTTAATTTTTGCTGATTCAATCCAAGAGTAAAAAAAATACTCTCCTGATTTCTGACTTGGTGAATTCTCTTGACAATACTATTTGAAGTGCGCAAAGCGTCTCGTGTTATGGTGGTGTAGGTCTATCTGTTTAGGTTTGTGATAGACTTAAACCAAAGTAAAGAGGAACTGTGATTATGTCCAATGGATGCTGTATTGCTTGCTACCATTGCCGTCAAGAGGTTTATTTAGATAAAATTGGTTGGGTCTTTTGCTCAGAAAGCGAACATCCTTATTTGAAAGGGTATTTAGAGGTGACAACCCATTTGCTAGAGTATAAAGATGAAGAGTGGGATGTCGGCTCTCCTGAGTTAATTAAGTGGGTTAAAACGGAAGTTACTAACTTTTTGGCTAATCATCAAGGTGATTTGGTTTATATGCGATCTGATGATGATATTCGCTATACAGAGAATCAGCGATCGCCATCTGTTGTACTGAGCAAAGAAGGAAGACAATATGCTCAAGCAAAAGGATGGATCACTGCTTTGGAGATCAGTCCTGATGATCAGTATCTTGCGGTAGCTAGTTACCCTAATATCTTACAAATTTATCAATTATCAACAGGTGAACTGATTCAAGAATTTTCAACGGAACAGGAAACAATTAACGCTTTAGTCTTTTATTCCGATAGTCGATATGTAGCATCAGGTGGGAAAGGGGGTACGATTAAAGCATGGAATTGTTGCACAGGAGAACCACTTGCTGGGTCTGCTCGTATTGATCAAGATTATGATATGACAGATAATAGCATTTCCTCCTTAATCTTTCTTCCTGCTCAACAAAAATTGATGTCATCTGATAATTACTATGCTTCGATTCTGAATATTTGGCATCCTCAAACCTTTGAAAATATCAAAAGAATTCCAGCTAAGTATCGCCAAAAAAGAACTAGATTAGCCCTCAGTCCTAATAATAAGTATGTAGGCTTTTCTCCTCAAGCGATCGCTTTTAGCCCTGATAGTGCTCATTTGGCCTCTATTAACTTTGAGGGAGAAAGTTGGCATACTTATCGAGATTATCTAAAGGTGTGGGACTTGGAAACTCAAGACATTATTCTTCGTATTCCTTTAACAGAAGAGAAATCTAGCAAAGTTTATGATTTAGCTTTTAGTCCTGATGGCAATTATCTAGCAGTTGCGGTGGCAGAGATTAGGCAATATGAGGAAGAAAAAGAAGGACAGGCGATTCCCGACTTATATTGGTACGAAGAAAATGTGATCAAGTTAGTGAATCTAGCAACTAGAGAAATTAGTGATATTTTTACAGGTCATAATGGCATCATTTGTTCCTTAAGATTTACACAAGATGGGCGCTCTTTAATTTCAGGAGGATATGATAGTCAAATCATCATCTGGGATCTAGAATCAAAACAGATTAGTAAACGTCAGCCCGTCAGTATTGAACCATCTCAAAGCTTAGAAATGTCTTCGTTTAAGCTGTCTGATGCTGATGATATTGTTATTTTTAAAGTATAGTTTTACGCAGAAGGCAGGAGGGTTTTAGGCAACAAAAGAAAAAACATAGACTGATTTTGTATGATAACTATCAACCATCAACAATTATTGCCAATGGCCAACCAAAATAAAAGCGCCCCAATAATAAGGATGATGATACTTTTCTGAATTAATCAAGGATAATTGAGCCTGTCTCAGCGCTTCTGCCTTACTAATGGACTCATTACCTAATATTTCATATAATTTAACCATTAACTCCGACGTAGATTGATCATTAATTGACCATAAAGTAGCGATAGTACTTCTTGAACCTGAACGTACTGCCATACCCGCCAGTCCCAAACTAGCACGACTATCTCCCTGTGCGGTTTGACAAGCGCTGAGAATCAGTAATTCAATCGGTGTATCACTATGCTTGCGCTGTTCTAGTAATTGACCAAATTCCTTAATATTAATCACCTCATCCCA
>JBFRWQ010000434.1:0-3807 GCA_051439665.1 Microcystaceae cyanobacterium
GTCTGTCCCCACCTTAGTAGAAGAAACCGCATCCACTCCCCCGTGGCAGAAAATAGCAGTTAACGCACCTAGTTTGAAGTAAAACTTGTAGGGTGGGCTTTGCCCACCTTTTTAATGCTTAATTAAAAAATTGATCAATGTGTCTCATAAAGATGATATACCTGGATTAAATAAACCTTTTAGCTTACCTCAAGAAATTTTACCCCAACCCAAAGCAATAGAAGCGATGAAACAAATGAGTTTTGGTTTGGGGACAGATTGCTCAGAAATTGCCGAGAATATTTTAAAAGCGACGGAAGGTCAAGGAAAAATCTTAAGAGTTGAACCGCAAGAAGGTTTTAAGTTAACCTTACTAGAAGGAGATGAATTAGAAGAAAATTTATTTCTTTATCATGAAGTTTACACAGATGGTAATTACATCTTTGATCCCAGACTAAATCCTGATCCCGTCTTTCTAGAAGAATGGGAAGCGCTTATTAAATTTCTCAATCCCACTGCTATAATAAGATGAAAACAATCACTGGCTTAGAAATCTTAGAAATTCTCCAACAATTAGGTGAATTAGAATGGGTTAGATGTGGTGCAACCAGAGGTCAAACCCACAAATTTGATCGTCCTCCATTTATTGCATGGCGATATAAAACTCGTGATCTCAACTTAGAATCCTTATTCATTCAAGCGGTAGAATCTTTTCAAGGTCACGTAGAATGGGAGATCAAATTCACGGGCAAGAATTGGTTAATTGCACCTAAATTTATGGAAAAGTTTCAACAAGAACGGGGCTATAAACAAGATATAGCTGCGATGAAAGCGCTTTCAGTGGAGTTTCCTGAATTTTGCCAAAAAGCAAATCAAGATGTTCCTGCTTTAGCGACGAAGATTAAAGAATTAACCTTGACAACTTGAGGTTAAGATCAAGGATGATACCAAATCCGGTTTTAGTAGATATGGGTAATGGATAATTAGGGCTAAAGCCCAACAACACCTTATATCACATCCGACTTATATAAACCTTCATTAAATTTTCTCATTACGAGTTAATTCCTCTAATTCTTCCTTGATAGATAGAGGTTTGTATCCCAAAGAAAAGGCTTTAGAACTATCTAAAGAAACATCCGCAGGACGAGGCGCAGCCATCTTAACATCTGCTTGTTGACAAGGGGTTATTTGCTCTAATGGTAAACCCAAAACATCCACCATTAAACATCCAAATTCATAGCGAGACAGCCGTTCTTTTCCCCCTAAATGAATAATCTCACCTTGACATTTTTCTAGCGCTAATAATAGTCCCTTAGCAGCCGTTACACTACTGACAGGGGTGCGATATTCATCCGTAAATAAACTTAAAGTTTCACAAGATTGTAACGTTTTAATAAACCCTTGTATAAAGCTGTTGGCAACAGGAGAAGGTTGTCCAAACATTAAAGGCATTCGACAAATCACACCTTGAGGATATATATTTAATATCTGTGCTTCTGCTGCTGCTTTTTGTTGACCATAAATATTAATAGGAGAAACAGAGTCACTTTCTTTGTAAGGTGCATTCTTTCCTGAAAAAACCAAATCAGTAGAAGTAAACACAAAAGGAATCCCTAATTCACCACATAACCTAGCTAAATTAAGAGTTGCTGTGACATTAATTGTCTGAGATAATTGAGGATTAACTTGGCAAAAATTAGGCTTAGATTGAGCAGCTAAATGCAGAATAGCATCTGGTTTCACTTGAGAGAATAAATCTTTAACAGTTGCAAAATCAGTTAAGTCATTCTTAATAAAGGAAACATTAGGTAAAGAGACAGGATGAGTCGAATAAGTGCCATAAACATCATAGGTTTCCTTGGCTACTTGGCAAACTGTCCAACCTAAAAAACCACTGCTACCTGTTACTAAAAGTCGTTTCATTGAAGAGAAAAACCTACTTTAAATAGCTAAAAACCGCTACGCCGTTTTACCTCAGCTTATGACCTGGATAAACCAGGTGGGTATCAATTTATTCCGTTTCCGTTTCCGAGTGCAAGCTCGGTTTACTACCACAGAACCTTATCGAATCCCTTTTCTTCAAAGCATAGATCAATAAACGTTATTGGCAGTCACCAACGCAGCAGCCTAGCTCATCTCTAAGCATAGCGATTTTTCAGTGAATAGACAAGACAAATTTTGCTTATTTTGTAGTGCATTTTTTCTACCAATACCAACTTGGTTTGATTAACTCTAGGCTCTAGGAATTAATTCAATCTGGTAACATTGAGTTATAACGATTTTTTCATCAGCGCTGAATACAGTATTTATGATCTATCTAACTAACATAACTCAATATTTTGGAGCATTTTTACCCCTTGATAGTTTATTTTCTACTCAAGGTATCATGGTTATGCTTTTAGCTGCCTATGCCTTAGCAATGTGGATGTTTTTAACCAGTGCGCCTAAAGTTCACACCATTATGGTATCGAATTTGGAGGTAGCCCAACAGTTTTATGAAGGCTTATTAAGTCTAGCGGTGGCAGATGTCCCCCTTCATTATTATTATAACTATGAGCAGAGTTTGGGAACTGCGGGTGCTGATCCGATGTATTATTCGTCCCTGAATCCTAATGCAACAACTTCTTTACAAGGCTCAGAAGGTTTATGGTATCAATTGAAAAAAAATACCCAATTACATATCATTACAGGGGCTAAATATGGTCATAAATCCTCTGAGCGCCATGTTTGTTTTGATCACGATTGTTTAGAAGAAATTTTGTTACGGGTACAATCAAGACGCTTAAAATACAAAATTAGACGTAATAAACCCTTAAATTTTTTGGTAAAAGATATTGATGGTCGTGTGATCGAATTAACTGAAGTAAAAAATTAACCTATAATATTGGGCGCAAGCCTTGCGCCCCTACATGATGATCATTACAGAAAGAAAGCCTCTGATTGAGTTAAAAAATATCCATAAAACCTTTGGCGAAATGACGGTTTTAAAGGGAATTGATCTGACGGTTTATGAGGGAGAAGCCTTAGTGATTATTGGACCCTCTGGAACGGGAAAATCGACTATTCTGCGCATTATGGCAGGATTAATGGCACCAGATGAGGGAGAAATTTATATTAGAGGAGAGAAAAGAACAAAGCTGGCAGAATATGGTCAAGAATTAATGCGTATTTCCCTTGTTTTTCAGCATTCTGCTCTGTTTGACTCTTTAACTGTTAAAGAAAATGTGGGATTTATGCTCTATGAATATTCAAAACTAAGCAACGCTGAAATTACAAATTTGGTGGAGAAAAAACTGGCGATGGTAGGGTTACAGGATATTAGCGATCGCTACCCATCCCAACTGTCAGGAGGAATGAGAAAAAGAGTCAGTTTTGCTCGTGCTATTATGACTAACCCAGAAAACCACCATGACAATCCAGAAGTTATCCTCTATGATGAGCCAACCGCAGGATTAGATCCCATTTCTTCTACTATTATTGAAGACTTAGTTCGTAGTCTGCAAAAGTCCTCTGGGGGATGTGATACTTATGTGATGGTTTCTCACCAAGATAGTACGATTCGACGCACCGCAGATCGGATTATTTTAATGTATGGTGGTAAAATCCAATGGCAGGGTGGGGTAGAGGAAATTGATCAAACAGATAACCCCCTCATGCGCCAATTTTTCAGCGCTAGTGTAACAGGTCCTATTCAAGTGACGTAAAAAGCCAAACCCCCCACCTATTGAAGGATGGAGGGAGAGGAAGTAATGAACTTGGCATCGAGCTATTGTCCCAGAGGGCTACCCCCAAAGTATCGTCGCCGCTGAGGTGTTTCACTGTCGAGTT
>JBFRWQ010000435.1:0-4749 GCA_051439665.1 Microcystaceae cyanobacterium
GGTTTCACATCGTAAACCCCCCCCACAGAACTATTGTAATAAAGGTGAAGCAATACGCCACGCTTTAATCAAATTCCCTTGCATCAAAGCAGCAATCCCCTCTAATCCCTGAATTTCTGGTACATCAGGCGCTAAGGTTAAAGCAGGTTGTACCGCTTTTTCTGCTGCTTTCGGTTGCCATTGATAAAGATGGACAAAGGCTAAATAAGCATGGGAATAGGGATTATTATTATCTTTGTCAACTAGGATTTTTAACGTATCTGTTGCCCCTTTTGCATTCTCTTGTAGAACGTAAGAAAGGGCAAGATTATATAACCAAGGGATCTCTTGTTGCTGTGGATTGTTATCTAAACGATAGTGTAAAGCAGCTTGAGCTTGTTTTAAATAGTCATGAATGGGATCATATTGATTAAGGCGATCAACCTGTTGAAAAACTGGCTCTAATCCTTGAACCCCTAATGGTAAATACGTGGATAATTGCCGTAATTGAGTGACAAAATCTAACGGAGGGGCAGGTTGAGAAGGTGCAGATTTATCTAAGGTTATCTTAACAGATGGGGTGTCAATTGGATAAGTTTCTCCTGTTTGGCGATTGAGATAAAGCGCTTCTAGAATATAGTCCCCATCGGCCAGTTTACTATCAGGTAACATTGCTGTTTGTTCAATCACTTGTAAAACATTTTGATTATCTTCTGGAGATCTGACTGTTCCCATTCCCACACCATGATCATGAATCCAAAACTGATTAGAATCATTAACAGATTTCCATGTTAAGATAATAATCCCATTTTCTAAACTCTCTCCTTGACCCGACCAATAATAAGTTACAGGAATAGGAGCATTATTAGGGACAGTTTCAGGCACAATAATTTGATCTAATTTTACCTGATCTTGAGCAATTGATAAGGGATTAACCGTAACAGTTGGTTGATTCCGATGATAGAGTTTAATTAAACTTTGATCGGGTAATGACCAAGTATCTAAAACTTTGAAATTAGGATCAGTTTTTAATTGTTCACCTAATGCGAGTTGCGCCTCTCTTGCAAAGCCTGTTTCTCCTCCTTCTTTGGTAACAAACCAATCCATTGATTGCCCATCTTGTTTAACTTCTTCAGGTTTTGTTCCCAACTCTCGTCCATAAACTTGAAAATCTCTGAGCATTCCATAGTAACTAATATTATTATGATTGATCTCAGTAACATTAGGAATAACCCCTAAATTAGACTGTTGATAAGGCGCATTATCTAGTACCGTTTGAATCAATTGGGGCTGAATCTGTGGAAAATCCATCTTAGGATAACGAGGGACATTAGGGCTTAAAATATTAGCCACAGGACTGATAACAGGAATCATATATAATTGACCGATCATTGCTAAAATAGCTAATCCAATTGTTACCCACCGCATAAATTTACAGCGACCTCGCCATAGTAATAAACAGTAGGATAAAATAATGCCCAAGATCGGTAAAACAGGCATTATATAACGAGTATCCTTATTAACATTGGCAGAACAAATTAAATAAGCTGAGATTAAATAAATAGCAAGCCAGATAAAACTTTGTTTTAATTTTTGAGAATCAATCGCTTCTTTATTGGTAGGAAAGTGCTTTAATAAATGTAACCCCAAACCAACTAAGGGAATAATCAATAAACTCCAAGTAATCGCAGAAGGTAAATCTTGCCAATAATAAGTCCATGCAGCTAAAGTATTTAACATGGGATCTCCCTCATTGGCTGCAGGAATCACCACTGAATTTTGAGCCGTACTAAATAAATAGATCCAATTGGTTCGATACCAGGGAAACCAGAGAAGCGCTGAAATAAAAAAACTAGCAATTAACTGCCCAACTCTTGCCCATTTTCGCTGCCAAAGCGAACTAATTCCTACCCACAATAAAGGAATAAATAAGAAAAACATTCCACTTTGCTTAGTCAATAAGATTAACCCCCAACTAATCCCCCACATTCCTGTCCAAATCCATTGTGAGGTGCGGTTATTTGACAATTTCCACAGGGTTAAACTACAAAATCCGGCAATGGTTAAAGCCGTAATTGGTGTATCTAAAAGGTACTCTAAACGATGGCTATATAAACGGGGAAATAATAAACAAATTCCAGCGCTCCATAGTCCAACTTGGGGGTTAAATAAGACTCGTCCCAACGTATAGACACAGACAATTAATAAACCACTAAAAAATAAATTAACCCATAACGCCTGATCTGAGCCAGTTCCTAATACTTGTTGAAACGGTGTGGTTAAAAGATAAGTTAAGGGCGGATATTTGGTCGAAACCATCCAAAAACTACGCCACCATTCCCCACTTAGAAAATCAGGGGTTTGCAGCGCTTGTAAATATCGTAGGGACAAACTAAGATGATTACTTTGATCCCATTGGGGGGGAAAACGGTCTAAACTGAGCCATAAGCGATCGCTAAGATTGCTCAACAGCCAAAATAAGCTGAGGATTCCTAATATAACCGATTTGTTGGTAGAGGTAGATTTCACGGGCATCAATTGGGGTTTAGTTAAGGTCTGTTCAATCACTAAGGTTTATAATAGGCAAAAACCAGATTAATCGCCCAATTGACCTATGGCTTTGACCCTCCTCATTTCTCAAGAACTTCCCCAACTCCAATACCATCCTAGTCGTGAGCGCTTTGATGAAACATGGCGATCGCCGCTTTCTACCCTCTTGGGGTTAGGACGGGCAGCGGGAGCAGATTTTGTCGAATTTTTCCTTGAAAGAGTGAATTATATTAGCTGTTTAGCTGAGGATGACCTCATTACTAGCATTTCCCCCCGTTTATCTACAGGTGCAGGGGTAAGAGTTTATACGCAACAGTCAGATTGTTATGTTAGCACCAATGATTTATCTTTCTCAGGACTCAAAGCAGCCTTAGAGAAAGGATTATCGATTTTAGGGCTTAATTTACCCTCAGAACAAGCTTATATACCAGAAATCAATTTAGAAATTCTCCGAGATTATGCCACCCTTAAAAATAAGGAAAATTGGTTAACTAACTGTAGTTCAATGGCAGAAATGGGGGATATTCTGCTAGGTGCTAATGATAAACTCAATCAGAAAGCCGATCACGTTCAATCTCGTCGAACCATGTACTTCAGAGATTGGCAAGAAGTACTTGTAGCTGCCAGTGATGGTACTTATGCGAGGGATATGCGCTTAACCCAGTCAGTGGGATGTTCCCTATTGTGTGCAGATGGAGAACATCGCTCTTCGATTGGAAAGCGCTTTGGTGATACCAGTAACCCTGGCTTTTTAAGAGGATGGGATACAGAAAAAATGGCAGAAGAACTAGCAGAATCGTCGGGTAAGATGCTTTATGCTGATTATGTAGAGTCAGGAACTTACCCCATTATCATGGCCAATAAATTTGGTGGGGTCATTTTCCACGAAGCTTGTGGTCATTTATTGGAAACCACCCAAATTGAACACAAAACCAGTCCCTTTAGCGAGAAGAAAGGGGAAAAAATCGCCCATGAAAGCTTAACCGCATGGGATGAAGGATTAAGCGATGAAGCCTTTGGCTCAATCGATATGGATGATGAAGGAATGCCGACACAACGCACCCTATTGATTGAAAATGGCATTTTAAAGAACTTTATTGCAGATCGGACTGGCTCAATGCGAACAGGACATCCTCGCACGGGTAGTGGTCGCCGTCAAAGTTACGCTTATGCTGCTGCCTCTCGGATGCGCAATACTTACATCGCACCAGGGGATGCCAGTTTAGATGATTTATTTGCATCAGTGGATAAAGGAATTTATTGCAAGCAAATGGGAGGGGGAAGCGTCGGCGCTACGGGAGAATTTAATTTTTCTGTCTCAGAAGCCTATTTAGTAGAGAATGGGAAAGTCAGCAAACCCCTCAAAGGTGCAACCTTAATCGGAACTGCAACAGAGATTATGGATAAAATTTCTATGTGTTCCCAAGACTTAGGGTTAGCGGCTGGTTTTTGTGGCTCAGTGAGTGGTAGTGTTTACGTTACTGTAGGACAACCCCATTTAAAAGTGGATTCTATTACAGTGGGGGGTCGTTAGATCATTGTTCTTCACAGAACGTAACAAAAAACAGACAAAATGACCTTGTACCCGATAAGATTGAGACTTTGATCAACTTATTTGTGGAGATACAAGATTCATGATGTCACATCTTATTCTAGCTGCTGCTGCTGTTCCTGCGACCGTATCATGGAGTCCTAAAGTAGCTATGGTGATGATTATCTGCAATATTATTGCGATCGCATTTGGTAAAGCCACCATCCAACAGCAAAACGTCGGACCTGGACTTCCTGCGCCTCGATTTTTTGGCAACATGGGACTCGGTGCAGTACTAGGAACGACCAGTTTTGGTCATCTTCTGGGTGTCGGTGCAATTTTAGGTCTTTCTAATTTAGGAGTCCTCTAAATTCTGCCAATAGAATCTGATTATTCTTTTCCCTCCTTTGATAGGGGGGAATTTTGTTGGATAAAATGGGAAGTAGGCTGTGGCTTTTTTCAGGTATTTCTAATGTCAAATATCTTAATGCGTAGGGCAATATTAAAAAAGGTGAGCCGTGTGATTTTTATAGCTTAAGTGGGAATACTGAAAATAGCAACTCAATACCTAAAATAACGAGCGAGAGATAGCCACGTCCTTTGAAGGCTTTAGTCGAGCGGTAGAGGGTTTTAACCCTCAGTTATATGTTATGATGGGAATGCCTTCCACGGTGAAAAACCCGTGCGGT
>JBFRWQ010000436.1:0-8013 GCA_051439665.1 Microcystaceae cyanobacterium
ATTCGTGTAGGGAACTATCGAATTGGATTTTTTGGAGAAAATGATACCATTACTTTTGTGCGTGTGCTTCATCGTCGAGAATTTTATCGTTATTTTCCTTAGTGTGATTGCTTTACCAAATGACTGATCTAAGGGATTAATTTATTAGATTGTATTGAGTATTGAGATGATTTAATGGGCAAAGCCCATCCTACTTATATGTATGATTCATAATTGATAAATGGGTTAGACGCATTTTAATTTACGTCGTAACCCACCACAAGCGCTCTAGAAAGTAAATGTTGTCCGAATAGTCCCAATCACTAAAGTAGAGTTACTATCACTAAAATCAGGGGAGGTAACAACTATTACCCCTGGTGTGATGCTAATATTGTCAGTCACTACATATTCGTAGAAGGCTTCAATGTGATAGGAGGAATCTCCTTCATTGACAAGATTACCATCGAATAAGGGGGATGAATTAGATACCCAAGGCTGCATCCCGACCACAATCCCTGCCATACTTCCCTCTTTGAACAGATCCGGAAAGGCAAGTGTAACAGCCCATTGCCAAATATCTAAGTCTCCTCTTGAGATGGTAAATGGATCTTGATCTTCTACATCGTCCATGAAGAAATCGACGGAATTTAAGGTTTTCGCAGTGGTAAAGCCACCCCAACCCCCCAGGACGAAATTATCAAAAACTTGCCATGAGAAGGTTAAACCATAGGAGTTGTGGGATGTTTTGATGTCTTCAACCTCATCTAATCCCGTAATCTCTTGACCAACTGCTTGACCGAAATCTGTGAAGTTTGACCGATTAGTCCCTGTTCCCGTACCCAAGGTATTATAGCCATGAGCATAAACAAACGCTACGCCAAAGGTTTCACTGGGCACATAACCTACTTGTGCGATCGCTCCATAAGCGCCATTAAAAAGTCCATTTCCTTCACTGGGATCAGCACCATCACCTGCTAGATAACCAGCGCTGACTTCTAATGGTCCAAAATTGGCCTGTAAACCGCCACCGCCTCCTTCTCCCTGATAATAAATGGGATTACGAGTGCCAAAGGAAGAAATAGCCCCTGTTGCGCCATCTCCGTCTAACACATTAAGAGTATTAGTAAAGTCATCAAAGGCAACACCCGCCGGTCCTGCCACCACTTGTACATTATCCCCAATCGGGAAGTTATAAAATAGGACTTCTACCGCTAAATCCCCATCATCGGGTTGAGCAAATCCTGTGGCTGCTTGAAACGTTCCTGCTTCTTCAGTAAAATCAGCCATTGTCCCTGTTGCCAGTCGGGTGTAGAGTAAATCTTCCCCAGTAAAGCTGGTATTTAATTCTAGACGAGTCCGATGACCAACAGTGGGAATTCGTGGAATCCTTTCTGTTCCTTGGAATCTGTCACCCGACGCAATTCCCGAAAGCGCCATCACCACTTCCCCAGTCAGTTTAGTGGTGGTAGAAAATTGATTATCCTCTAAGAAAGAGACTCTGGACTCTAAATTATCAACTCTTGCCCCTAATGCGGCTAATTCTGCTTGAAATTCTTCTGCAAGTCGCTTAAGCTTATCAATATCTTCTTGTAAGACGGCTACATTTTCTTGAATTAAGCGCTCCATCACATTCATACAAGCATTTAACCCTGCGGCAAACTCCCAACGAGTTAAAGCACGATTTCCTCTAAAGGTTCGGTCAGGATAGCCGACAATACAGCCATAGCGCTCAACCAGACTTCTCAGCGCTTCATAAGCCCATTCAGTCGGTTCAACGTCTCTTAATTCGGAAACTGAGGTGACTTGATTGATGGCGCTTGTCTGAGATTGGGGACTTCTCAGATAGCCTGATTGGGAAGAATCCAGTACACCATTGTGAAAGCGGGTATTCTGCTGATTAGCATCAGGTAAGCTAACAGCGCTTTGACTACTTAGTAAAGAGATACTAAGAGTAAGCAGACTGAGATTAAGCCACTGGCTAGATACTTTAAACATGGACGGGACACTCCTCACAAAAAATTAACTTGAGATGGGAAACTTTTCTACTATGGATCTAATCTTAATCTAGCAGAAATAGCCTCAACTTGAGAATACTTATCAATAAAGATAATAGCACAAAATAAGATTTGGCTCAATAAAGAGTTAAAATCATTATAAACAAGATATTAAGTTATTTTATTGTCAAAAAATTAAAAAAATTTTCCTAAAAACCTTTTTTGCTTAAAAATTGTTAATTTTAATTGACTACCATGTTATGAACTCTTAACTTATTTGAGAAAGATTATAACTATTTTCTTAACCTAGACTAATAAGTCGGATTGGGTACTATAAGGGCTAAAGCCCCTACTACGAACTCAGCCTATGATAAGAAATTCTTAGGAGTTTGATGAGAAATACTAAATTATCGTCTCTTGCTTTTGAGGCCATCACCCTCTATCTTATATAGACATTAGACAATGAAAGATAATAATCAATTGATTAAAATCTATGTATTGAGTAGGAGGAAACCTTATGTTTAGTTCATTGATCTTAGCGACAGAAACGGCCTCGGAAAATGCACCTGTGGTGTTGACTGGGGTGTTACTGAGCTTAGTCATTGTTTATTTAGCGAGTAAATTAGGGGGGGAATTGTCAAAAGCAGTAAATTTACCCCCTGTTTTAGGTGAATTAGTTGGTGGTGTTGTTGTTGGTGCATCAGCGCTTCATCTTTTAGTCTTTCCTGAAAGTGGTGCAACAGCCAGTGATTCAGTCTTAATGAGTGGGTTGCAAGTGCTAAGTAATTTAAGTCCTGAAGCTGTTAATGATATTTTCCAGTCTCAGAGCGAAGCGATTTCGATTTTAGCGGAATTAGGGGTCATTATCCTCTTATTTGAGATTGGTTTGGAATCAGACTTGCGAGAACTGCAAAAAGTGGGCTATCAAGCAGCGATTGTTGCGGTAGTGGGTGTCGTCGCTCCCTTTACCTTGGGAACAGTTGGTGCAATGTTAATCTTTGGCATTACCCCCATTCCCGCTATTTTTGCTGGGGCTGCTTTAACAGCAACCAGTATTGGCATTACTTCTAAGGTTCTCTCAGAATTAGGACAGTTAAAATCTAAAGAAGGTCAAATTATCGTCGGGGCTGCGGTAATTGATGATGTGTTAGGAATTATTGTTTTGGCTGTGGTAGTAGGATTAGCGAAAACTGGAACAGTGGATGTGCTAAATGTGCTTTATCTGATTATCAGCGCTACTGTTTTCCTCTTAGGTTCAATCTTTTTGGGCAAATACTTCAATAAATCCTTTATTGCTATCTCAGAGCGCTTACAAACCCGTGGAAATTTAGTAATTCCTGCTTTAACCTTTGCTTTCTTAATGTCATTCCTCGCTAATGTGATTCACTTAGAAGCGATTTTAGGGGCATTTGCCGCAGGTTTAGTCTTAGATGAAACAGATAAACGCAAGGAACTTGATCAACAAGTGATGCCTATTGCTGATATTTTAGTTCCTATTTTCTTTGTTAGTGTAGGGGCAAAAGCTGACTTAGGAGTCTTAAATCCCTTTATTGCCGAAAACCGAGAGGGATTAGTAATTGCCAGTTTTCTGATTATCGTCGCTATTATCGGAAAAGTAATTACAGGTTGGACAGTAATCGGCAATGAAAAAGTCAACCGTTTAGCGATTGGAATTGGTATGATTCCTCGTGGAGAAGTCGGTTTAGTCTTTGCTGGAATTGGTTCAGCGAGTGGAGTATTAAGTAAACCGTTAGAAGCTGCTGTGATTGTTATGGTAATTTTAACAACGTTTATTGCGCCTCCTATGTTAAGATGGGCGTTCCAAGACGATTCTGTGGAAACTGTCAAATCGACCGATTTTGCTTCATCAAATTAGTTTGGTATCCTAGCTATATAACTATTAAACTATTAGTTTTGCCCACCATTCCTGTATCCATGAATATGGGGTGGTGGGTGCTAATTTGTCCATCTTATCTAAGGTTTAAAATTTCCCCCACGAATTAACCAACCGATAAAACCGCTAATAGTTGCAGTTATCGTGATAATTACAAATTGCCTCCAGTTTTTTAATTCTCCTACTTTTTCAGCTAAGTCAGGAATTTTCTGTACTAATGGCTGCTGTACTCCTAAAGTAGCTTTAATACTAGCTATATCTTCTGATTGCTTGTTGATCTTACCTTCTAGTTTATCTTCTAGATTGTCTATTTTTTGATCAAGTTGATCTACTTTTTGATCTAATCGGTCTATTTTTTGCTCTAATCTTGATAAAATTTCTGCGAGAGAGTAAGTAACAGTGGTTGGTTGTTCGCTCATAACGTGAAGTTCCTAACTTGAATACTCTTTTATTTTAGCGTACTCCCATCCTCTATCCTCTCTAGTATCAGGTGTTGTTGGGCTTTAGCCCCAATTACCCCTCGCTACTAATACCAAATCCGACTTATAAAACCTAGTTTTGGTAGAGATGGGGAAGAGGGGGGAGTGTGGGGAGTGTGGGGAGATTCTTGCCCTTAAATGATAACTGGGTTTTGTTAACTGGATTTGGTATGATACAGAGTTTAATAAAAGGTTCTCATTCTCAATTCAGCTATCAAATGGTAGGCCAAGCCTACCCTACTTCTTTTTCGATCAATTAATCTGTTTCAAACAAATCACTTGATTCAACACATAACGCATTGGCCTCTGGAGGTGTCAATTGAATTAACTGATTATCCACTTCAATCACATGAAAGTGAGGTTGAGGAAAATGATGAAGAATCACTGTAAATTCTGTTTCAGGTGCTAACCCTAATTTTAATAACCGACCGATGTACCCTCGAAAGGCTTTATCATAACCAACAATATAACCTTTAGAGTGAATAGAAAGATCCTTTAAATGAGTGGAAATATCAGAATTCATAGAGAGTTGAATTAAATAATCTGTAAACAAGAAAAGTAAATTTTGTTTTTTGTCCCCCTATTAAAAGGGGGTATAATAGGGAGGACTCTGTGTCAGAGAGTCAGCGAGACGTTTCTTAGGCTTAAAAGGTGCGTCTCGCTATTTTTCTGGGCTTTCGCTTACTTTTTGATACTCAATGGTCAAAGGCTTGCCATGAAAGTCAAAGGAGCGAAATTTCTCCATCCTGCTCACTCGCAACATAGCGAGGGGATAAGTAACCACAAATAGGGTAAACACACCTAAAAAACCAAAGACAATTTTGTGTAATTGCTTGGCAGGGATAGGACGGGGTTTAGGGCTAGAAATGGAAGTGTCAGTTGAAATAGACATTTATTTGCTGTTTTCCTCTTAAACTAAGGGTAAATAGGGGAATAAGGGATGCCAACACATTGCTGTTGCTAATGTCATTAGGCCAATCATCCAAACAAAAAGGGTGACGGTTTTGACTTGACGATCTTTTAACAAGACATACAAGATGATCCAGCTAATTAACCATGCAAGGAGTAAAACTGTTTCTTTTCCTGTATAATTGCCGATATTGCCCCATAAGGGGTCGGGATTGTCTGCACCAGGAATCCAGCTTCCTAAAATCAGTAGCTTTTTCTGAATAACTTTGCTTTGATCTGCATCTGCAAGGTGATGGGCGATCATCATGGCGATCGCACCAATTGAAGCGCTGAGAAAGGCCGCCGCTGCTTCTCCTGACAATTGGGGGGGGTTAGCATTGCCTTGATGGAGAAATTGAGGAAAGCGCTTAATATTACGCCAGATTTGACCATAAAATGGCTCTGGTTGCCTTGTTGTGGGTTGAGTCATCTTTACTCCTGTGATCAATAACGGTTAGAGGGCACGTAGTTTGGCTACACCTAAGCCACTGACTAGGCCACCCATCGCAAAAAACATCATGGCCATCAGTGCTAAACAGGTAGCTGTCAACACAGGACGATTTTTTTTCTCCAAAATGGAATCTCCGTATCGCCACAATACCCAAGCTGAAGCAACCGCAAGGGGTAGGGTGAATAACACGCTAAATTCGTGATATTCCATGAAAATATACTGACCAAGGGGTGAATTTTCCTTCAGCCATGCTCTTGCGCCACCAAATTCTGCACCAGCACGATAACGCATATAGGCTAAATTGCCAGATGCAATGGCTAAAAAGGCTAAGATAGACGACCAAAAGGCGAGGGTTCGCATTTGGGGCAAAATTTGAGCCGATCCTCGCAAAAGGGGAAAGGCCAAATGTCCCGCATAAGCGATCACTACTAGGGCAAACATAGAGGCTAATCCATGAATGGTGCCTAACCAGCGCTGCCAAGGACTAGGGTGTAAAAGGTTGACTAAGGGCAAAAACAGGAATAAACCCGCCGATAAAAAGCTTAAACCGTAAATACAGACTTGAGCGATGTCTAACGGCTTAGGAAAGGACTGAGGGGGGGGTTGAGAAGTTGGAACCATGTTGTGCTTGTTGACAGTTATTAGCATTCGATACCGTTATCTTATCAAAATAGATGATAATTAAAATCTAATATCTTTCTTAAGAAGATTGGGTACCTTTACCCTTACTCAGGTCAAAATACTGCTTAAAGCTAATAAAAAACGCTAAATAAGGCTCTAGATTAACATAAGGTTAAAAAGTAACCCTAATTTTCTCTAAATAGTCATTCTATTTCCCATAAAGACTGCTGTAAGAGAATTTCAGACCGCTCAGTTCTGACTCTTTGGCGCAGTTTCTTAACATTTCTTCATTGACTCCTATTGAAAATTATTCTAAGGTAGTTTTTAGAAACTTATTGAGATTAATTATCAATAGGTGGTCAAGACCAATCAACTGACAAGAACCATGCAAACTTACAATCAACCTGAAGTTACCTATGACTGGTGGGCAGGAAATGCCCGATTTGCCGATCTTTCGGGCTTATTTATCGCTGCCCCTTGATCCATTTGTCATCTATGGTTATCAAACCCACTTCGCTAGTATCTCTAGTCTAGAAGACCTAGTGGGCGGTCACATTTATGTATGATTCATGATTTTGCAGACACCGCAGATTTATGAGTATCTCTTTTACCATAAGGGTTGATATTCATAATTCATAATTCATAATTCATAATTCTCAATTCTTATTAAGAATATGTCTCAATTACCTAACAGTGTTTGGGTTAACGTTAACCCCAGTTTACAATGCTTCGACCATCCCCTAATCAATCAGTTGGCTAATGTGCAAGCGATCGCAGAATGGCAGTATTCTCAAACGCCAGATGAACCTGCTTGTCTAGATATTGCCCTGACGCTCCTACATGACTATCTGAAAAACCAAGATCATCCCGTTCATTTACTTGGCCACGGGAATGGGGGCTTAGTCAGTTTACTGTATGCTTATCGTCATCCTGAACGAGTCAAATCCTTAACCCTACTCTCCGTGGGAGCATATCCGGCGATTGACTGTAAAGCCCATTATTATGTGCAGTTAAGTTTGCTGTTGTCTTCTCGTGACACCCTGTTAAAACAGATGGTTTATAGTCTTTTTGGTCGTCAGTCTGGCTCTATTGCCCGAAAATATCGCCAGATCCTAGAAGATGATTTATTGCTATCTCTCTCTCCCCATAGCCTATTTTATCGACTCCAACTATCTCCCCGTGCTGTCCCTGTTCCCCTCCTAGTCTGTGCCGGAGAATATGACATGGTGGTTGATCCCAATTCATGGCAAGGGTGGAAACCGTGGCTAAAAGCAGACGATCGCTTATGGCAATGTCCAACCGGTCGATATTTCTTCCATTATGCCCATCCAGAGTTAGTTAGTCTGCAAATTTTCGACTTTTGGCAATCTTTGTCCCGACCTAGCTACTATACTGAATTTCCTATTAGTGCATAAGTCCTAAGTTATGTCTCATCTATCCTTTCCCCAACTACTCTGTCCCTTTGCCATTTGGATTACTCTTGTTTGTTTTTTTACCTCTATTTGCTTTGCGACGAGAGAAGGGCTCAGAAAACTGAAACAGTTACATCGCATTCCTTGTAGTGGTTGTGCTTTTTCCACAGGCGATTATCGTCTCAAATGTGCGGTTCGTCCTTGTCAAGCGTTTTCAGAAGAAGCCATTCATTGT
>JBFRWQ010000437.1:0-9262 GCA_051439665.1 Microcystaceae cyanobacterium
CAGATGACTATCCTGCCTATTTTGCGCCGCCCAACTTAGGAGAAGCATCGAGTGTGTTACGGACTCAGCGATCGCTTAAAATGCTGTTAGACACTGAACAATTTAGCTTAGAGAGTATTATTCAACAAAAATTTTCCTCTCATTTTGAGATGGCGGATCGTTTGTTAGATCTCTTGATTCCTACCGCTAAAGCATTGGCTAACCCAATTGGAATAGAAGCGGCTGAAGTGCTGGAAAAATGGGATCGTCAGGCGACTTCAGACAGTAAAGGAGCGCTATTATTCACCTTATGGGCGTTTACCCTACAACCCTCTCAAGTTTTCTCTAAACCTTGGAATCCAGAAGATCCCTTAAATACCCCTGCAGGACTCAAAGATATTAACACATTGTTAGCCGTCTTAGAAGGAGTTGCTGCTCAATTAAAGCTACTGTATGGAGCGATAGATATATCTTGGGGAGAAGTGGTTAGATTTCGCAATGAAAGCCAAGATTTACCCGCTAGTGGAGGATCAGGACAATTGGGAAGTTTTCAAGTCTTAGAAATTGGCCGTACATCAGATGAAAAATTTCAAGGAGTGGGAGGGGATAGTTTTATGATGGCCGTAGAATTTTCAGATCCCCCCCAAGGACAGGGATTAATGATTTATGGTAATAATAGTCAGGCAGACTTTCCTGAAACAGAAGATCAATTTTCTCTGTATAATCAAGAAAAAATGCGTCCTCTTTTATTAACTCGTGAGGCGATTCAAAACAACCTTATTAAACAAGAAAAACTACTTATAAAGAAAACAGGGATTAATTAAGACAAATTCAGTATTAGGTATTGTTGTTGGGCTTTAGCCCTGAGATAATGGTTGTTGGGCTTTAGTCCTGAGATAGCTAAAATAGCAAGAGATAGCTTTTATCAATCAGAATAGTTACCAATTTTAAAAATGAAACACCTAACGAACATTATTCTCTGGTTAGTCGCCCTATGTTATCTTTATGGCGCAACCATTCATTTAATGAATATACTAAGTCTCACGGGATTAAACTGGTTAGAAACACCCCTTAAATGGAGAATTTTAGATATTGTATATCTGCTTTTAGATATAACTGTTGTGATCGGATTTTTCCTTAATCTAAAAATTGCTTATATCTCTTTTTACATTGCTGCAATTAGTCAAATTCTGCTTTATACTTTACTGCGATCATGGATCACTGATGTTCCCTCTCAGTTTACCCTATCGTCTGAGCAAGTTTCTGCTTTATCTTCTTTGGTGATCTTTCACAGTGCTACCTTGATTTTAGTCACTCTTACTTTAATTAAAGGCTCAGATTCAGAATTTATTTCATTAAAGTAAGCAGTAAACAGTTAAAAGATGGGCAAAGCCCATCCTACATCAATTAATCTTTTTGAGAAAGCTTATGACAATTCAAACCCATCTCACAACTCTTTATGAATCCAACTATCTTAACTTGTTAGAAGAAACCATTCAGCAACTTAAATTACGTCAATTAAATAAGCTTGATTATGAACATTTAATTGAGGAGCTAGAAGCATTAGTTAGTTCAGAAAAAAGACGAGTAGTCAACTTACTCGAACAGATTATTCGTCATTTGCTTATGTATCAATATTGGAGCGTTGAGCATGATTATAATGCCAATCATTTGCCAGCAGAGATCATTAGTTTTCGCAACCAAATAAATAAGCATCTTACCACTAATTTACGCAATTATTTACAAGATAATTTAGAGGATACTTATCAAGATGCTAAAGATTATGTTAAAGCTAAAACAAACTTATCTAATTTACCGCTAAAATGCCCTTATACTTTATTTGAACTTTTAGATAAAAGTTTTTTACCTCTCCCTAATTAAAATTAAAATGATGATCCAGAAGCTTAAATATTTTTGTCTCTTATGTTGTAGTTTACTATTCTTAATCGCCTTTATCCAAATCAAGCCAGTTACAGCACAAATCTCTATAGATTATCCCCTTCCTTCTTGGAATCAAGGAACAACTAAACAAACGATTATTGCCTTTGTTGAAAAGATTACTGATCCAGCTTTAGAAACTTATATTCCTCCAAGCGATCGCATTGCAACCTTTGACAATGACGGAACACTATGGACAGAAAAACCCTTATATATTCAAGTAGCTTTTAGTCTTTATAATCTTAAAAAACTTGCCCCTCAACATCCAGAATGGCAAAGAGAAGAACTGTTTAAAGCACTTTTAAACCAAGGAGTAGAAGGAATAAGAGATTTAAAGATTCCCGATGATATACTCCCATTAATCTTAGCGACTCATACAGGGATGAGTGATCCTGAATTTGAAAACGCTGTTAACCAATTCTTTAAAGAAACAAAACATCCTCGTTTTAACCGTTCTTATAATCAACTGATTTATCAGCCAATGGTAGAATTAATCAACTATCTTAAACTCAATGACTTTCAGGTTTATATTTGTTCAGGGGGAGAAATTGATTTTATCCGTACTATCTCAGAAGATGCTTATGGAATTCCTCCTCAAAATGTGATTGGGACAGCCGTTGAAAAAGAATTTATGATCAACAATAATCAAGTAACCTTAATGCGCCAACCTCAGTTTGTTTCACCGATTAATGATAAAGTCGGTAAACCTGTTAATATCAAGCGCTATATTGGCAAGAAACCCGTTATCGCTGTGGGTAACTCTGATGGAGATATTGAAATGTTGCAATATACAGATAGTCAAGCTTTACCTGATTTAGAATTACTCTTACACCATGATGATCCCCAACGGGAATATGATTATAATGAGGGAACAGAAAAAGCGCTACAATTAGCCAAAGAAAACAATTGGACAGTCATTAGTCTGGAAAAAGATTTTAAACAAGTCTTTCCTTCACCCCTAATATAGTACTAATCAAATAACAAAGTTGACCTGCTCCCTTCCTTTTTAATATTTTAGGAAGAATCTATGATGATGGGCAAAGCCCATCCTACTATAAATACTTAAGGGTTAGGGAAAAAAGCGAATTTGGCGAAAAAACCAAACAAGCTAAGGAATAAGCCAGTTACCAGTATCCAAAGACGGTTATCTTGCTTCTCAGACTGCTTTTTTAAGTCTTCAATGTTTTGCGTGATAGACTCTAGTTTTTCCTCTGTTTTGGCTATGTGTACCTCTATTTTTCGTTCTAAAGTCCCAAATCTTTGATTAATTAAATCTTTTAATTCTCTGACATCATTCTCTGTTACTGTTGACATAAGTTAAATTCCTCTTTCTTAAATAACTGTGTTAGTTTGATAGTTAAACTAGGAATACTTAAAGTATAGCACTAAATCAACTCATGATTACACAGTTATCCTGTGATGGGTTACGACACAAATCAAAAGTGATAAACTTTTCCTACAAGTTATCTGAAGTGCCTAACCCATCCTACGAGTTATACGTTTTTCTTATTACTATTAAGATAATTTTACTTGCTACCATAGTAAAAAGCCACTTCTTTCTCCTTTAAAGGAGGAAAATCAGCATCAATTAGTTTTTGGTTTAATTCTTCTTGAGCAAGGTGTTTCGCTCCAATTCGGACAATACGAGAGCGCATTGTATTAGTTACGCCACTGCGCTGACGTTGTTCTTCTAAGGCCATCACTTCATTGTAAAGGGTTAACTTATCAGAAGGAATAGGTGTTCCGTCTAAGTCAATTCCTTTGGCGATCGCTTCATCCACTGCATCTGCACCTGTGGTGGAGGGGGTTGCATTCATTGTTTTGTACTTGAGTTAGACTATTGACTATCAACTATACACTATTCACTACACCCCCTCGTAAATATTAAGGAAAATTACAGTTAATCTAAATTGTTAGACTGAGGATCTCGCCATTACTTATAATAAGTTGGCCAAACTAATTAAGCCGTGTGATTAGACCTTTATGACTGTTGCTCAAACGACCCGTGAACCTAACTTGATTTCCCGCCTAGTTAATGGCCTTTTATCCATCAAACCTCTTTGGAATGTGGCGAAATATCAAGCACGTCAAATGATGATTACTCGTGCTGAGAAAATTGGCGTTCCTTGGCGAGATAACGTAAAACAGTTACAAGCTTATCCCAATTGGTCTGAATTATTGTCTCAGGTTGAAAATAGCGCCTTAACCTATCCCGACTATTATCTCACTTCTTTTCATGCTTACGATCAAGGAAATTTATGTTGGGAAGCAGCTTTAGAAGTAGAATCAGCAGCAAAAGCGGTTCATTCTACGATTTGGCAAGATACAGATGGAATTAATGTGGGCGGAGATGCTAAAATACGAAAAAATTATCATAATGTGCTAAAAGCTCAATTAGAGGTTGAACCACAACAGATTATCGATCTTGGTTGTAGCGCAGGACTCAGTACCTTTCCTCTACAAGAAACCTATCCTGATGCTCAGATAACAGGGATTGATTTATCGCCTTATTGTCTTGCTGTGGCTCAATATCACAATCAAGAACGGAATAAGAATATCAATTGGCTTAATGCTGCTGCTGAAGCCACTGGGCTACCATCTAACTCTGTTGATCTTGTGTCAGCTTTTCTCGTATTTCATGAACTCCCTCAAAGTGCAGCCAAAGCGATTTTTGCCGAAGCTCGCCGCTTATTGCGTAAAGGTGGCTATTTTACCATGATGGATATGAATCCTCGTTCAGAAGTCTATCAAAAAATGCCTCCTTATGTCTTAACTTTACTGAAAAGCACTGAACCCTATCTTGATCAGTACTTTACCTTAGATATTGTAACCGCTCTAGAAGAAGCAGGATTTGAAAAACCCACTATTACCCCCATCAGTCCCCGACATCGAGCGATTATTGCTAAAGTTCAGTAAATAGTTGTAGGTGTAGGTTTAACAGGAGTGTGGGGAGTGTGGGGAGAGTTGGGGAGTGTGGGGAGTGTGGGAAGTGTGGGGAGAGTTGGGGAGAGTTGGGGAGAGTTGGGAGATTTAACAGTTTTGCAGTAAGGGTTTTCCTTCATAATTCATAATTCATAATTCATAATTCATAATTTACAATTCACAATTCATAATTCATAATTCATAATTTTGATAGATGCAATGTGATTCCGAAAAGCATTAAACTAAAGTTACAAATCTTAATGCTTGGAGTCACTGATGAGTCCTTCCAACTCTTCCTCAAACACCTCTTTATCTCCCCAGAATACGTCTCCTACTGCCAAAAAAAAGAAAAATAGATTAGGTAGGGTCTTAATATTACCTACCATAGTCCTTAGTATCGGATTATGGCAATTTTTAGACCAAAAGAATGCGCCTGTTGCCCAAGAAGAGAGATTTCCCCCTCGTCCCGTTAAAGTGGCTCAAATTACCCCAGAAAGAGGGATTCAACCCGTTAAATTACTTGGCCAAGTAGAAGCAGGAGAAACAGCTACCGTGCGATCGCAAATCGATGGCCGAGTTAAACAGGTATTTGTCAGAGAAGGAGATCAAGTTAAGGAAGGAATGACATTAGTATTATTAGAAGACTTAGACCAACAGGTGGCCTTAAATCAAGCAAAAGCCAGATTAGCCCAAGAAAAAAGCAAATTAGACCAACTTCTGGTGGGAACTCGTCCTGAGATTATTAGTCAGCGTAAAGCAGAATTAGATAGTGCGAGCGCTAGGGAACGAGAAACTAGAGCTAATTTAGAAAGTATTTTACAGTTAACCCCCGATTTAATTACTCAACGAGAAGCCGATGTCCAAAGAGCGATCGCTCGTGAAAAAGAAACCCAAGATAATCTTAAAAGGGTCGAAAATTTAGCTCAAGAAGGAGCATTATCAGAAAGAGCCTTAGTAGAAGCCAAAGCAGATGCAGATGCAGCCCAAAGTGACCGTTTAAAAGCAGAATCTGCCTTAACTGCCGAAAAAATTCAAACTCGACAGACAGAAGCTGAAGCGAAGACTACCCTTGATGCTGCGATCGCTCAACGCAGACGACAGGAAGCATTATTAGAAGAAGCGATCGCCGGTCCCATTCAAGAGGAAATTGCCGCCCAAAGGGGATTAGTTGCAGCAGCAGAAGCCTCTGTTGAGCAAGTAGAGTTACAATTATCACGGGTAGAAATTAAAGCGCTAAGATCAGGGATTGTACAATCTCGTGGGGTAGATGTAGGGGACTATGTAGAAAGCAGTGATGCAGTCTTAACCCTAGTTAGTGATCAAGAATTAGATATCTTCTTAGAAGTTCCCGAATCCCTTGTGCGCCAGATTTCCACTGGTTTACCCGTACAATTGAGCGCTAGAGCTCTACCCCAATGGCAAGAAACGGCTAATATCACCGCAGTTGTCCCCACTACTGATCCCACCTCAAGACGACAACTGGTGCGTTTAACCTTAAATAATCCCCCCCAAAATCTATTAGCAGGGATGGCCATTCAAGGGGATCTGATGTTACCGTTGCAGAGTGATCAAAATACTTTTATGATTTCTCGTGATGCGCTCATTCGTCGGGGAGATAACTGGTTTATCTTTACCGTTAAGGATGGCATAGCGCAACAGATCAAGGTAGAGATAATAGCAGACTTGGGTGAAAAGATGGCGGTTTCTTCCCCTGAATTATTTTTAGGACAGTCTTTAGTAGTAACAGGATCAGAAGGGTTGAAGAATGAGGCTAAAGTTAAGGTAGTAGAAAATTAAATCAGTTATAGATAAAGTAAAGCAATCAATAGGAGGTACTGTTGTTGGGCTTTAGCCCTTCATAGAGATTAGGAAAGAATAGATGGAAAATGGGACACTATGTAAAATTTTATCAAAAAGTGGTTAGTCCCGAATTTCTCACAAACTGAATGAAAAGACAATGCTGATTTTGTGAGACGGTTAATCAATATAGTTGCTCAGGTTGAAGGGGTAAAGATTCTCTAGGGGTCATGCTGAGGTTGGGCATTTTCGGCGCTCGAATAAGTTACCTGAAAAGGTTCTGATTAGTCAATCTGGTAAGTGAGTTGGTCTTTATCCTCTATCATTGATTGATAGGGAATTTTTTAGTCCCTTCCCAGATTGTCCCCCTGAAATGATAATGGCTCAAGAAAAACAATTTTTAATCCTCATTGGCTCTATTGTTGGCATCGTTTTCCTTGGCTCTCTTCTGATGTTGATAGCTAACCTGAAAATTGCCATTCTGGGCATTTTATTAATAGCCTGTTGCATTTTTAGCTATCTCTACCCCCGTTGGAGTTTATGGGCATTTTTAATCTATCTCCCTTTTGCAGGAACATTAACCTATTATGTGCCTGGGGTGGTTAACAAGGTTGGAGCTTATGTAACTTATAATAATACTCTATATGGAATTTTACATCTGGCTAAGGATGTTTTTTATTTTCCAGCTTTATTAGCCATTGTTCTCAAACGCAATTTTCTGATCCAATTTATCACGAAACAGAAGCTGATTGCGATCGCTGTTGCCCTGCTTGGCCTTACTTCCTTCATAACGCTAATTGCAGTCAATCTTTTACAAGACCCTGTATCAGCTAGAGATAAACCCTTTTTAATGGGAATAATTGGCTTAAAAATCTTTATTGGCTACATTCCTTTGATTTTGTGTGGTTACTACCTCATTCGTTCCCGTCAAGATCTGGTGTGGTTTAATCGGATTTTTACCCTCCTAGTCGTTACAGCCTGTGGGTTAGCCCTTCTACAATATTTCTTCTTAGTAACAGGAATTTGTCCAGGGAATGTCAATTTACCGGAACCAATTAACACCAAAGCCACCTTACAAGCTCGTTGTTTCGTTGGGGGTTCATTACTCTATAATCCAACCTTTCAACCTCAACAGTATTTTCAGCGATTACCTGGGACTTTCGTTTCCCCTTGGCAATGGGCATGGTTTCTTGTATCTGGCAGTTTTGTGACTTATGCGACTACTTGTAGTGATCCATCAAAGATTTGGCGTATGGTTGGCGCAATAGGAATGGGTTTAGTCCTTGGGGCTTGCCTAATTGCGGGACAATGGACAGCTTTTCTAGTTGTTCCTGGTATTTTGGTGGTTCTCATGATAGTTAACACTGAAAAGAACCGAAAAAAATGGTTAAAATTGGCGATTATTGCGGTTATTAGCGCTATTATCGTGAGTCAGTTGCCACCCATTCAGTTTTTAATTGACAAGTTGATTCAACGTTGGCAATATGCAGATCCTCTGTCTTTTGCAAAATGGCAGTGGAATTTGGTTAAAAGAGATGCAATGACGGTTTTTGGGAAAGGTTTGGGACGTGCCAGCAGTGTTGCCCGTCGTTTAGGAGAAATTCGCTTAATTGAAGCTTTTTATGCCAAAACTCTTTACGAGGTGGGGACGGCAGGAGTCACTGCTTTCATTGTTGTGATAGCAACTGTAGCGCTTCAAAGCCTCCGCTCTTATCTAACCTTAAAAAGCCCAACTATTCGTCTGGTTGGCCTAACATTTTTGGTTTTTATCTTCTTTGTTAGCTGCAATATCTACTATTATCCCTTAGCAGTTGACCCTGTGGCAGTCTATTATTGGCTATTGGCAGGGGTAATGTTGAAATTACCAGAACTTGAAGTAGAAACGACACAAAGCACAGAAAACAGGGAGATTGTGACTCCCTTAACCCCTGAAGCGCTCCCTGGAAGCCAATAAAATAATGGGGGAGATTGATCTAAAGAGAGGATTTTACGATACAATTTAGTACTTAGAAACTATTTTAGGTCAAAGCCTCTATGCTCACACAATTTCATAAGTGCTATCCCCAAGGCTCTATAATAAGCGAATTACTAACGATTGATTGTGGTCAATATGTCGTTCGAGTCTCCATTAAAGTTGAAGGAGTAATTTTAGGGACGGGATTAGCGGCAGCGAGAATAATTGAAGAAGCAGAGGATAAGGCACGTCAACGGGCATTAGATACCCTTGATTTCACCTCTGAGCGCCCTAAATCGGTTTCTCTTTCCCCTACACCCACACCGTCTTCTGTTCCTTCTGCACCAATGGTATCATCCCCTGATCTGAAGCTGGTTTCCCCCGAATCTTTGCCCAAGGAATCAGATCAGGCTGTTTCATCCCCCCCTACATCTAAAAGAGAAGAGTCTATCCCTGAGCCTTCTTTTTCAGCCCCTGAGACACCAGAAGATATCCCTACCCCTAAACCTGAATTAGAATTAGTTTCAACACCTGAACCTGAACCAGAATTGGTTTCTACCCCAGAACCTGAACCAGAATTAGAATTAGTTTCAACACCAGAACCAGAACCAGAATTAGTTTCAAACCCAGAACCTGAGCCTAGTCCTCCTGCTGCTGAGATACCAGAAGAAT
>JBFRWQ010000438.1:0-2799 GCA_051439665.1 Microcystaceae cyanobacterium
ATTAGTAGGAATTAAAGTCATTGTGACTGAAGAATCTTATACTTCAAAGGCCAGTTTTCTAGATGGGGATGCAATTCCCGTTTATCAAAAAGAAGACAAGGGAGAGAAACCTGTCTTTCAGGGAAAACGGGTCAAAAGAGGCTTATATTGCGCTCAATCGGGCAATTTGATTCAGGCTGATGTTAATGGCTCTTTAAACATCATGAGAAAGGCAATCCCAAATGCTTTTTGCTATGGGATAGAGGGTGTTGTAGTTCACCCAGTACGGATTACACCGTCAAAATGAAGCTGTTAGATTTGACTATATTTTCATGAACTATAAAACTCCTTTCTAGCAAAACAGGATTTGAGCAGTGGGATTTGGCATTAAACCTCCCTACGTCCTTCTAGCGCTCTAGCTAGGGTAATTTCATCAGCATACTCTAAGTCTCCCCCCATTGGTAAGCCAAAGGCAATACGAGTCACTTTTGTAAAGGGTTTGATCAACTGACCAATATATAAAGTAGTTGTATCTCCTTCTATAGTAGGACTAATAGCTAAAATAACCTCTTTTACCTCATCTTTGCTGACACGCTGTACTAATGGCTGAATACTGAGTTGTTCAGGACTAATTCCTTCCATCGGTGAGATAACTCCCCCTAAAACATGATAAACCCCCTTATACTCTCTTGTCTTCTCAAGGGCGATCACATCACGGGAGTCCGCAACTACACAGATCATCTGATGATCTCGTTTTTCATTGCGACATATCTCACAAACTGGGTCAGCAGATAGATGATAACAGACTTTACAGAAGCCTACCTGTTTTTTTGCCCCAATAATAGCACTAGCTAGTTCTTGAACATCTTTTTCGGGGCGCTTAAGAATATGCAAGGCTAACCGTTGGGCAGTTTTTGGTCCTACCCCTGGTAGATGCTGTAATTGTTCGATTAGACGGGCAAGTGGTGGGGTATAAATAGCAAAAACTCCATCAATAATAGGGGGAAATTTTATTATATAGTTATTCTTTGAGGAATTGTACTCTAGACATCTCGCTTATTACACACAAGCTATAAGCTTGTTCTACCCTATCATCTTAACAATCATAAAAATGACGATCGCACCTTTAAGCTGGCCTGAACTAGAAACCCTTACTAATTATACCATTGACCCTGTGAATGGGGTCACAAATGCTCAAGCAACCTTGCGTCTTTTTGGTCAAACAGAAGAAGATGTTAAAGTTACTTTATATCGGGATAATCACGCTTGGTGTCCCTATTGTCAAAAGATCTGGCTATGGTTAGAAGAAAAACGGATTCCCTATCGAATTCAAAAAGTAACCATGTTTTGTTATGGCAAGAAAGAAGAATGGTATAAAAAAATTGTTCCTTCAGGAATGTTACCTGCCCTTGAGTTACATGGTCAAGTGATTACCGAAAGCGATGATATTTTATTAGCGCTTGAACGAGCCTTTTCTCCCCTAACCTTTAGCATGGAAGATCCGAAAGTACTTCCCTTGCGACGACTAGAAAGACTCTTATTTAGAGCATGGTGTATGTGGCTCTGTTATCCCTTGCGATCGCAGCAAAAAGACGACAATAGTAAAGAACAATTTACCTCGATTGTTGCTCAAGTTGAAAATGCCTTAAGTTCTACCCCTAGTCCCTATTTTTTAGAAGAATTTAGCACGGCTGATGTTATTTTTACCCCTTATGTTGAGCGCATGAATGCTAGTCTTTACTACTATAAAGGCTATTCTTTAAGAGAAGAAAATCCCCATTTAGGGGCATGGTTTGACGCAATGGAAAGCCGTTTAACCTATCGAGGAACACAAAGTGATTTTCATACCCATGTCCATGATTTACCGCCACAAATGGGGGGCTGTTATAGTAATAAAAATCCTCAAGCTATTATTAATCAAAACCGAGTTGATCAAGGACCTTGGTTAGGACTTCCTGATGTCACTTATCCCGAACCAGAAAATACTCGTCAAGAAGCCTTGTATCGAGTGATTAAACATCGTGAGAATATTATTAAAGTTAATCCTGCAAAAGATCAATTATTTGATCAAGCGCTGCGTTGTGCTTTAACCTATATGATGACAGGAAAAACCTGTTCTCCTCCTCCTAAATCCGATGTAGCACTACGCTATTTGCGTGATCGCATTAATGTTCCCAGAGATATGTCGATTTATGCAGCCAAACAATTACGGGAAGCGCTAGAAACCACGGCTAGTTTAGTAGGAACAAAACAAGGTGTTCCCATTCCTATTAACCATCGACGGGATCAAGATCCGACTAAGTTTGCTATTGCAACATAACGTATAAAAAATTAACCCATCTGTAGGGGCGCAAGGCTTGCGCCCACACCACTTATACCAAATCCGACTTATAAAACCTAGTTTTGGTAGAGATGGGGAAGAGGGGGGAGTGTGGGGAGTGTGGGGAGAAGGGGGAGATTCTTGCCCAGAGAGTGATAACTGGGTTTTGTTAACCGGATTTGGTATCATACCCAAATCCAGTTTATTTACCCCAGTTATGAATGAGGTAAGGCAGGAGACAGGAGGGTTTTAGGCTAAAAAAGAAAACTCGGTTTTTATAAGTCGGATTGAGTATCAGGTGTGCTGATTTCAAGCTAAGGGCTTTAAACAGAGATATTCACTGTTTACTGTTTACTGTTCACTGTTTACTGTTTACTGTTAAGGTAGTCCCCAATATTCAATTCTTTCTTGTAACCATCCTGATTGTCGCCAATCCTGAAGTGCTTGATAAATTTTGCTCCGTAAGGATTGATATTGTAAGCCCTTGGGCATCACTATAC
>JBFRWQ010000439.1:0-2831 GCA_051439665.1 Microcystaceae cyanobacterium
GCTCTGGGCGATCGCTTGGATCTAAATAACAGCAAGCTCCACAGTTTTTAACACATTGCCAATTTTTCATGTTCCAGATGTCATCATTAATTATAAGTTAAAATGATCCAAGTATATTTTATGAAAAAAGAATAAGAATTGCTGCTATCATGTACTCAAGTTTGGTTTGTTATACTAGCACTACTACCTAGAAAAATGCTCAACCCGTTACACAGTCAAGGCTTCCGTTATTCCTTATTGTGTGAACATTGCTGCATTATAGTGATATTTTTTTCCTCACGGGTGTTAGTTTCTCTCCACCCTTGGGAATAATAAGTTAACAGAAGAAATGATTTCAATATCTTTTTTCATTTTTTACCACCAAAACAAGCCACCTTTGATTAGTTAGCTTGTAGATAACATAACTTTGGTGATTTTTCATGAGCTACTGCGTAAATCCTTCCTGTCCTAAGCCAAAAAACCCTAAAAATGCCCAAGTTTGTCAAGCTTGTGGGTCAAGTTTGCGACTTCATAATCGCTATCAAATCTTGGGAATTCTGGGGAAAGGTGGATTTGGGGCTACCTTTGCGGCGGCAGACCTTTCCTTGCCAGGTACACCTGTCTGTGTTGTTAAACAACTTAGGCCAGCCACGGATGATCCAAATGTCTATCGCATGGCTAAACAACTGTTTGAGCGGGAAGCAGAAACCTTGGGCAAAGTGGGCAATCATCCTCAAGTTCCCCGTTTATTAGATTATTTTGAAGAAGGACAACAATTTTATCTTCTTCAGGAATATGTTAAAGGTCAAAATCTTCATCAGGAAATTAAGAAAAAAGGACCTTTTTCTGAAGCGGGAGTGAAACAGTTTTTAACAGAAATATTACCGATCATGGATTACATTCATGCCCAAAAAGTAATTCATCGTGATATTAAACCCGCTAATTTGATTCGCCGTCAAACTGATCGCAAATTAGTGGTCATTGACTTTGGGGCAGTTAAAACTCAGGTTAATACAGTATTAGCATCCTCTTCCTCTCAAACCGCCTTAACTGCCTTTGCTGTGGGAACGGCAGGCTTTGCTCCCCCAGAACAAATGGCTATGCGCCCTGTCTATGCCAGTGATATCTATGCTATTGGTGTAACTTGTGTTTATCTATTAACAGGGAAATCTCCCAAAGAAATTGGCTGTGATCCCTCTACTGGAGAAATTGCATGGGAACATTACATAACCCTCAATGAAAAGTTTGCTGATGTCTTAAAAAAAATGCTGGAAGTGTCGGTTAAACATCGTTTTAAAACCGCACAGGAAGTTCTAGATGCAATGGATGTCCTGCCTTATGAAGAGGGAATGTTGGGAGATCTGATTACCATGCCCTCTTCTAAACCGAATGTTAATGAAAGTAGTCAAGCATTTCCAGCATCAGGAGTAACAGGAATATCGAGAGCCAATCGTGTACCCAACAGTTCCATTTCAAGGGTGAGAAGAAATACAACGCCTAATACGGAGATTTCTCCGAGAACTAGGGGGACTTATGGTGCAAATACTCAATTGAGAGGAAATTCCCCTGAAACAGAAATGAGAATGCCCACTAATATGGCTTCTTCTCGACTGAATACCTCAAATACCTCAATTCGTTCTCCCTCTGCTAGTCGTATTGCTGGTGCTGCGGGTAACATAAATTTTCAGGTGGCGGGTAATCCTGGTTCTACTAAGAAAAAGACCAGAGAAACAACACATGTTCAAAAACCGAAAAAATTAACGGCTAAAGCAATTTTAGAATCTTATCAAAAGGGGAGAAAAGACTTTACTCAACAAGATTTGCCCGATCTGAATTTAGCCCGTGCCAATCTTCAGGGGATTAATTTTTATCAGTCCAAGATGGAACAGTCCAATTTTCAAGGTTGTAACCTTTCTAGGGCAGATTTTGGACGAACGAATTTATATAAAGCCCGTTTAAAAAATGCTAATCTCACTGACGCTTATCTCGGCTATGCTGATCTCGGCGACGCAGATTTAAGCAAGGCTAATTTAGCAGGGGCTAACTTAAAATACGCCAATTTACGAGGGACAAATCTTTGTGGGGCTAATCTGGCAGATGCTCATGTGACGGCCGATCAATTAGCGCTGGCTAGAACTAATTGGAGTACGGTGATGCCAAGTGGTAAACGGGGATTATGGTAAATTTACTCTTGCTGAACATATTTGAAATCTAAATTCCTAGATAGGAAATGATATAATCAAAGTGTGTAGTTTCTGTAATGTTTTAAATACCATCCTTTGACCATGCAAAATAACTTCTCTGTCAAGCCTCAATTACCTAACTTGATGATTGTTGGTGGCTTAATTTTTGCGTTACTACTCTTTCAAGGTCTGTCTAAAAGTTGGCAACAGCGATCGCTGTCCCCTTCTCTGACAGGTACTCGTCCCCTTCCTCCTTTGGTAATGGAAGGAGGAGATCCCTATATTCGAGCGTTAATGCGAACCATTTCAGCGAGTGAGTCCAATGTATCCCGTCCTTACCATGTTCTCTATGGGGGAGAATATATCAAGCAATTGGATACCCACCCTGAAAAATGTGTTCCCATTGTGGTTGGTCCTAACGTAGGAAACTGTACAACGGCAGCAGGGCGCTATCAGATGTTAAATATTACTTGGTATGAGAAAGCACAACAGTATCATCCTAACCCTTCCGGCTTTTTTCGTTGGCGCTCCTACAGTTTTGAACCTCAATATCAAGATCAGGTGGTTTATCGTTGGTTAACAGACTCCCAAGCATGGGGATTAGATATCTCTCAACAGTTACAAAAAGGGAATGTTAAGAAGGTTTTCAAACATTTATCAGGGACATGG
>JBFRWQ010000440.1:0-3630 GCA_051439665.1 Microcystaceae cyanobacterium
GATCATGCCTTTGCTAATCCGTCAGGTAATCGTTATAATCAAGCGGCAGCTAAAGATGCTTGGCAGAAAACAACCGCTTTTCTCGCTAAATACTTAAAATGATACAGGTGTTGTTGGGCTTTAGCCACCCATGATCCCAAGACAATTTTACAAATGTATTTGGAAATACTTTTGTCGTTAGTGGTGGAAGTATTGATGCAGGAGCAAGTAGTTTTGCTGCACAGAATTCTACTATTCCCCTTAAAAAGGGGTAATTTTGATAGATAGGGTTGAGGACATAATAGTATTATGTCCCTACAGGTTAATCTTCGTAGGGATTTAACATCGTTAAATCCTCATTTATTTGGTTAAAAAAGGTAAATTTTGAGAATTTAGGTTAATAAGGTTTCCAATCTGGCTAAAACTTCATTCATCACGTCATCGGGCAATATTTCCAAAAAATGAGCCTTTCTCGCTTGACAGTCCATACTTCTCACTTGATCAACTAAAATAATCCCATTAACGAAATAATAACACAGGAATAGAACTACTTCGTAACAATTGCGTAGTTGTACTTCCAATCACAAGATGACGTAAGCGACTATGACCATAAGCGCCCATCAGTAATAGCCTGATCTTGTGGGTTTCGATATAATCAGCGATCGCTTTTTCTCTTTCCCCATCTAGTAACTGACAAGTGGGTGTAAACCCTGCATTAGTTGTTGCTCGTTTGGCTTCTTCTAGACGTTGGTGGGCAATGTCTTGAGCATTATTTTTAATCACATTGACAATGTGTAATTCTAATCCTTGAAAAACAGAAGAATCAATCAAGAATTGGAGAATTTTTTGACAACTTTTACTCCCATCATAGGCTAATAGTAAGCGCTCAATGGGTTGATAGTTTTGAGTGGTGATTAAACAGGGTTTATGACTACTGCGAATAATTCTTTCTAAATTTGATCCTAAATGACTAGAGGCAAATTCCACCCCTTCTCCCCGTTTTCCTAAGACAATTAAATCAGTGTCTGCTTCAAATTCATGTAAACAATCGACTAAAAAACCAGTTTCATGAATCAGATTAACTTTTTCGATTCCTTTCCCTTTTAAAAAATCATAGGCATTATCTAAAATTAACTTTGCTTGTTGATGATTGATTTTCGCTTTCTCATGTTCAAGTTCAACTAATTTATTGAGCAAGTCTTGAGACGCATCAAAGCCAATTGTCCCACTTAAATTACCCGTTGAAGCAATTTTTTGACTACGAATATCACTAACATTGAGAACATCAATATTTGCCTGTAAACGAGGCGCTAACCAGGCTACATATTCATAACAAATCTGGGCAAAAATTGAACCATCGGTACAGACTAAAATTCGTTTCATGATGATTGATTGTAGAAATTTACAGACTTAGGAATTTAATAACTATAATTAAGCCAAGACAATTTGAAACTTAGTAGATTCCTCCTGCCTTTAATGGCTTGCCATTTGATTATGAGCATCTGGATCATTATGAACCGCTAATTTTTCTAAGAGAGTAGCGCTTGCTTCATTCAATCCTTGTAACTCCACATCTGCCCCATTACGACGAAATTTAAGAACTACTTTATCAATGGCATTAACCGCAGCTTGATCCCAAATATGAGAATGGGTTAAGTCAACAATAACAATCTCTAATTCTTCGCTAAAGTCAAACGCCTGTAAAAAGTCATCAACAGACACAAAAAAGAGTTGTCCTGCTACACTATAAGTGCATTTTGAACCATCGGGACTAAGAAGCTTATCAACAAAAACTACTTGGGCAATATTACGGGAGAAAAAGACAGTACTGAGGGCAATGCCAATCACAACTCCAATCGCTAAATTATGGGATAAAAGAGTCACCACAACAGTTGTCACCATTACCACCGTTTCACTGCGAGGAATACGATTGATATTGGTTAAGGATGACCAGCTAAATGTGCCAATAGATACCATAATCATAACAGCCACTAAAGCAGCCATCGGAATTTGTTGCACCCATTTTCCTAAGAAGAGGATAAAGAAGAGGAGGAAAACCCCTGCTGTCAAAGTAGAAAGGCGCTTTCTACCACCCGATTGAATATTAATCACTGATTGGCCAATCATGGCACATCCCCCCATGCCACCAAAAAAGCCTGTAATAATGTTAGCAATACCTTGACCTTTGGCTTCTCTATTTTTATCACTAGGGGTGTCTGTTAATTCATCCAATAAAGAAGCAGTTAATAAGGATTCTAATAACCCGACAATGGCCATTGTTAAGGCGGTAGGAAAGATTATTTTTAGGGTTTCAAACTCCAACGGAACTTGAGGAAGATGGAAAAATGGTAAAGTAGTGGGAAATTCTCCCATATCTCCCACCGTAGGGACATCAATCTTACCAAAAATAGCAGCAACGGTGATGACAATAATGGCAACCAAAGGAGAAGGGACAACTTGAGTAAAACGAGGCAAAATATAAATAATCGCCAAAGCAATGGCCGTCATCCCATACACAGCAATTGACGCATTTTCCCCCGTTAATTGGGGCAGTTGTGCCATAAAAATGAGAATAGCTAGGGCATTAACGAAGCCAATCATCACTGCACGGGGAATATAGCGCATTTGCCGACCTAATTGGCAAATACCAAAGAAAATTTGTAAGATTCCCATCAAAATGGTGGCAGCAAAAAGATATTCTACCCCGTGTTCTTTAACAAGATACACCACTAAAAGAGCGATCGCACCTGTAGCCGCAGAAATTAAGGCCGGTCTGCCCCCAAAAACGGCGGTAGTAACAGCGATAATAAAGGAGGCATAGAGTCCAATTTTCGGGTCAACCCCTGCTATAATTGAGAAAGCGATCGCTTCAGGAATCAAGGCAAGGGCAACCACTGTACCTGCCAACAAGTCCTGTCGAGTATTGGTAAACCACTCTCTTTGTAGAGTTCTTGTGTTCAATTTTACCTCCTTGATAAGCGCTTTAATACTAGACAATGAGTCATGCCATCAAAGCGTTGATAAGATGGCGCTGACCGTTTATAATGCCTAATTTCTTGCTTTAATGCTAACCCCTAGTTCGTGGTTGCGCTGTTAAGATTTGCACATTTAAGATAATTGGCAATGGATACAATTTTGTAGTATGGACTTTGCCCATACTTTGTATTACATTTATGTCAAACGCCCTGCCATAAATTGACGTGGCTCATAAGGAGCGCTATCTAAAGATAACTATAAATTGGTCAATCATTCTAGTTCAATTCATTGAACGTTACTTATTAGCCATGAAATTGATTTCATGGTGGGTGTTCTGGGAAAGACAATATATAATTGTAAGTTTAAATTATACAAAACGCCTTGCAATAAATCGACGTGGCTCATAAGGAGCGCTATCTAAAGATAACTATAAAATGGAAATTATGCGATTACTTCTTTATGATAAACCAAAATTCAGTATCAATTGAGCAATTAAAGGATAGAGGGTTGCGAAGTCCTCCCGACAACACACACAACACGGAAACCGCAAGATTGGGAGAGGCTGTTACGCCAAGCGTAGTTGCGGACGGCAGAACGACAATCATTAAAAGTGTAGCTACAAGAACCGCCACGCATCACATATATGCTACTTTTATTCATCCAAGCGCTACCATC
>JBFRWQ010000441.1:0-7077 GCA_051439665.1 Microcystaceae cyanobacterium
CCCAGTGATACGCCTCTGAGTGGTTATAACATTCATCTTCTAGTCCTCGAAGAAGGCGCTTATACCGAAGCAGAACATGGATTCACCCTCGAAGCAGGTCGATTTAACTCCACCGTCACCGATGGCAAAACATCAGGTTGGAATGGGCAAAGCATCACCCCTGAAAATAATTATGAAAATCCTGTCGTTTTTGGCAGTGTAATGACTAGCAATGACGAGGACTGGTCAAGTTTCTGGTCAAGAGGAGATGTATTCAACAATCCTGCTGATAGTAATCATATCTACCTGGGTAAACACATCGCTGCTGATACTGATACCACTCGTCTTGATGAAACCTTGGGTTATGTCATCTTTGAAGCAGGAACAGGCACCATTGAGGGACAAAAATTCAGCACTCAATTAGGTTCAGATAGTATTGAGGGGGTAGAGAATTCAGAAAGCCAGTATGACCTACCTAACCTTGATTTTACGCCCCAAGTTGCCCTAGCCTCCCAAAGTGCAATGGATGGCGGTGATGGGGGTTGGGCAATTCTAGCAGGAGACAACCCAATTAGTTCAACTAGCCTCAAATTGCAAATCGATGAAGATCAAATCGAGGATTCTGAGCGCAAACATACCACAGAACAAGTCAGTTATCTTCTCTTTGAAGAATCTACTCAAACATCATTGGAGAATAGTCAAGCGCTTGAACATCAATTCTCTGAGACTAACCAAATTACGGGAACAGATGGAAATGATGAGTTAATGGGAACTTCAGCAGTAGATATATTTGTCCTTAATCCTGCCCACAGTGGAGTGGATACGATTAATAATTTTGAGATTGACAAGGATCAAATAGGTCTTCCTAGTTCCCTCAGTTATGGTTCATTGGAGATAACATCTGTGGGGATATCAGATACTTTAATTAGTCATGAAACCCAACCATTGGCTATTCTAACCATGATTAATCCGACTGATTTAATGGCTGATGATTTTATGCCCGTTACGCTTTAATGAGCAAATAGGGGAATAACTTGTCATAGTGCTACGCAAAGCTTGTGAGGTAGGAAGTAGGCTGTGACGCTTGTTTCAGGGATTTCTTATGTCAAACACCAATCGGGCGTAGCGCTATAACGGGTAACTGTTAACAGCCCTAATTACCCAAAACACCCACTTTAACAGGAAGGCTGAGGGTATTTCCCTTACGATTTAAGGTTAAGGATAAGCGATCGCCCACCGAAAGTTGCTCAACGGCTTGTTGCACATCACTGGGATCACTAATCGGTTGACCATTAATCGCTGTGATAATATCCCCTGCTTGTAAACTTGCTTGTTGTGCAGGAGAATTGGGCATCACTTTGACAATTAATACCCCTTCATTTTCGGCAATTGTCCAACCTTGGCGGGCTTTAATTTCCTGTTTAACCTCTGGATTGAGAGCAACCATCGAGATTCCTAGATAGGGATGTTCTACCTTACCTTTAGCGATTAATTCTTCTGCAATATCTTCAGCTTTATTAATGGGAATAGCAAACCCTAATCCTTGAGCATTGGCAATAATCGCTGTATTCATACCAATCACTTCCCCTTTAGCATTTAAAAGAGGACCCCCAGAATTACCAGGATTAATGGCTGCATCGGTTTGGATAAAGTCAATGCGCTTGTCACCAACACCAATTTGGGAACTACTGCGGCCAGTTGCACTAATAATGCCAGTTGTGACTGTATTATTTAGACCTAAAGGATTACCAATAGCGATCGCCCACTCTCCTACCTGTAAGCGTTCAGCATCGCCTATCTTAACAGTTGGGAGATTTTCAGCCTCAATTTTCACTACTGCTACATCAGTAACTGGATCAGTTCCGATTACTTTCCCTTCTAAAGTGCGGCCATCCTTAAGAGTAACCGTCACTCTATCTGCACCATCGATCACATGAGCGTTGGTTAAAATACGACCATCTGCATTGACGATAAAACCAGAGCCTGTTCCCCGTTCTACCTTCTGATTGGGCGTTTGGGGAACTTGATTACCGAAAAAGCGACGGAAAAATGGATCTTGGAACATTTCAGGAACTTCTGTTTGTACCGTGCGGGAGGCATTGATGCGTACCACCGCAGGTCCTACCTCTTGTACCACTTGTGCCACAAAATTAGTCGGTTGAGTAGCAGGAAGAATGGCAACTGGGTTAGAATCAGGGGACTTGGTAGAAGGTTGGGTTAGTTGAGCTTGGGCTAAATTCAGATTGCGAGCGAAAGCTTCAGAGTGATTATATAAATAAGAGCCACCCACTCCTACACCTAATCCCATCAACAGGAGAGAGAGATAGGTAAGGGGTTGTTTCCAAGTGGGGACTGGGCTTGCATAGTCTTTCATATACTTTGACTCCATTAGTCACGGATAAGGATGAAAGTCAGCCCTAGTGAGGAGCTTAAGAAAACGACAAATAAGTGGGCTGACATTTATTAGAATAGGCAGTTAATATGACATCCTCGTGACAAGGAAATGAAGTTTTTGTTAATCAGTCCTAATTAAGAATGATGACTATTTTTCAAGGAAGCAAGGCCAAAAATACCTGCTAACATTAATAGAGATAAGAGATTACTAGATTCAGGAACACTTTTAAGAGGGACAGCCCCATTAACCTCTAGAGAGTTATAGTGCTACGCACAAGGCAGAGGGCAGGAGGCAGGAGGCAGGAGTAGGCTGTGACTGGGTTTCAAGGATCTTTAATGTCCTAACCTTATTTTGTACTGCTATAGCATCACCAAAATCAGGGGACAAGGGATCACCACTGGGAGCGATTGAACCCCCACAAGGCATATTATCGGGATTATATTGATTAATATTGCTTTTTATGTAGAATTATTTAGGTATTTGTAAAGTTAATGTTAAATATAGGCAGAATCAATTAAACGTTATAAGATTAAATTATGCTCTCTGCAATCGCCTCTATTAAATTTTTACTCACTAATTTTTCTGATGTATGTCTTTAAACTTTCAGGGGTTTCTGCGTATCTTGAAAAGATATTAAGTGCTTGTTCATGACTAATTCTCTCACTAAAATCAAATTTAATTTTATCTTTAATATAATTCTTACTTTTTCTTGAATCTTTTAATATTAATTCAATTAAGGAAAGCAAAAAATCCATTTCATATTTCCCTCTAAATACTTGATGTTGTTCACAAGTATCAAATTCTAATAATTTTTTATTCAAAGATTCTTCTGTTACTTCCCTTGCGTTAGGAAATGTTTCTCTGATCTTTTGTAAATCGTAATTAGAAGAAATTGATGACAGCTTAAAATCAATAAAACCTTTAGGTAATTTCTTGTCCAACTGAACACCTGTCTCAATATTTTTAGTATTTCTTATGTCTATTAAACAAGCATACCAAGCATTAAATAATATTACGGCTGAATGAAACTCCTTTTGTCTGTCAGTAAAAAGTTGGACACAAATATTATAAGATTCATCGCTGACTGCTGATAAATGAAGCTCATTCTTCATGATTTCCTTGAAAACCTCTAATGAAACGTAAAAATTTTCGATAGAGTAACAAGGTGTCTCAAAAACAGGGGGAGACTGAGGAGGTAAAGGTTGATTAAAATCTCTATCAATAAAAAATGCCTTTTTATACTTATTGTATTCGGGATGATAACTTATTAGTTGATGAACTTTTAATACCCCTTTTCTTCCTTTACAATTAACAGAATTAATCTGAAGCGTAATTGATTGCTTAATCCTATCATAATAATAAGGGTTATCTTTTCCTTCAAAGAAACAAAATAATTCATTAGGATATTCTCGAACAAGTTTGATAAATTCTTGATAAGGAACATTAGAAGCTTCTTCTCTAGCTTTAATTAAATCATTGACATTCATAAAGTTAGGGATGAGTGATTGATTGAATGGGTTGTACAAATTCGTTTAAACCGATAGCATATTGTTCTAGTTCATTCTCAAAAATGAAAGGTGAATGAGTCACTGCTAAAAGAAAACTACATTTTCCTGACTTTATAATATCAGGTAGAAGTTGTCTCTGCCAAAAGATGGATAAGGATAATTCTGGTTCATCAAAAAGGACAATAAAATTTTTTTCCTCTTCAGCTAAATAAATTTTTGAAAAAATAGATATAATTTGTTTTTCACCAGATGAAAGTTGACTTAATTCTATTTCTTCGTCAGATATATCAGATTTGACAAAAATTCTAATAGCGCTTTCATCATAAAATACTTTTTTATTAATTAAATATTTATTACATACATCCCTATAAACTTTGATAAAATTATCTAATGGTTTTTGTTTTTCGTAAATTTCAATCAATTTTTGAAGAAAGTAAGATAGAGAATCGTTTTTAATTTCTTGACTAACAACAATTTCTCTGATTTCATTTTTATCTGCTTCTGAAAGTTGTTCACCTACTCTTGCGAGAATAATATCAATATCATTTTGGTCTATTCTGTTTAAAATTGTGGTGTCTGTGTTGGTAAATCCTTTAACAAGTTGACTTAGAATATCTCCAGAAATTTTTGAGAAACCTTCTTTTAAAAGTTTATCTATAGTACTTTCCATCTCATTAAAACGGCTAAGAACATCATCCATACCAAAATGAATTAAACGATTATCTTCTTGATGAAATTGCTCCTCATCATACCCCAAAATTTTTAAATCCTCTTCTACTCTTCTATAAGTAGGAAAATAGATAATATTACACTGATCTAGCTTTTCAGCAATTTTTTCTCTACATTGTTGTAAGTTATCAGACAAAGTATCTTTATTCAGCTTCAAGACTCTAATCCAATCATCTAAAGAGAATCTATGTTGCAAATTTGATGGGTGTTTCGCTTGAATAAAGACCTCTTCTCTAATTTTATCAATCACATATATCACATCAGATTTTCTCGGAAAACTCTGTTCAATTTCATCTTTAGTAATGGATACAGCATCATCATCGGAAAATGCTAACTCTACCTTATCAAAAGAAAAATCAATCAGTCTTTCAAATCTTCCACACAGCGTATAATAAAACATATTTAAGACTTGAGTTTTTCCCAGTCCGTTTTCACCAATCAGAATCTTGATACTCTCATTAAAAGGAATATGGACATCATGAGTTCCAAACAGTCCATATATCGAAAAAGATTTGATCAGACTTGGTGCAGTTTCCATTGTATCAATCTAATACTATTCATAGTAGTCCCAAAAGGGGATAAAAACTATCCCCCATATCTAACCTTACCCTAAGATTCAGAAATCGGATTATGCTGTTTAATCTGCTCCATCGCACGAGTCACACTCTCAGGGAATATCACCACTAACCCATCCTTTTCTACCTCATCTAACCCCATTTCTAGCGCTTCTCGCTCACTAATAATCGTCTCATATTTGGCATTAGGATTTTCTTGTAAAATACCTTTAACAATTAAATCCGCCGCTTCTCCTGTTTCCCTTCCCCTTTTATCATCATCTTCTTTTACAATAATGCGATCAAATACTTGGGCTGCAATTTTACCTAATAAGATTAAATCATGATCTCTGCGATCGCCAGGTCCCCCTACCACACCTAACCGTTGTCCTGTCCAATTCTTGACAAATCCCCCAACGGCTTCATAACCTGCTGGATTATGGGCATAATCAAGTAAAACATGGTTATCTCCCATATTAAACAGATTCATCCGTCCTGGTGTCTGATTGGCTGATGGTTTGAAGGTGCGTAACCCCATGCGAATTTGTTCTATATCCACCCCTTGAGCAAAAGCAGCTAAACAAGCAGCCAGCGCATTAGCTATCATAAAGGGGGCCATTCCACCCATTGTGACAGGTGCATTAAGCGCTTTTTCCACCCTTAATGTCCATTTGCCTTCTAAAATAGAAAGATACCCCCCTTCATAGACGGCAGCTAATCCACCCCGTCGAATATGGTCTTTAATAATAGGATTATCAGGACTCATGGAGAAGTAAGCCACTTTACCCTTCACTTTTTCTGCCATTGCAGCGACAAGGGGATCATCAGCGTTTAAAATAGCGTATCCGTTAGGATTGACAACTTCTGCGACGACTCCCTTCACCTTAGCCATTTGTTCGATGGTATTAATGTCACCCAGTCCTAAGTGATCAGCAGCAACATTCAATACAACCCCAATATCACAGCTATCAAAGGCTAATCCAGAGCGTAACATTCCCCCCCTTGCTGTTTCCAAGACAGCGATTTCTACAGTGGGATCTTTAAGAATCATTCCTGCGCTATAGGGACCGGTATTATCTCCTTTCTCGACTAAATATTCTCCTAAATACACTCCATCCGTGGTGGTATAACCCACAACTTTACCTGTTTGTCGGTAAATATGAGCCGTTAAACGAGTGGTAGTGGTTTTCCCATTGGTTCCGGTAATGGCAATAATGGGGATACGACAGGGAGTCCCTGGGGGAAAGAGCATATCTAAGACAGGGGCTGCAATATTGCGAGGAAGTCCCTGACTGGGCGCTGCGTGCATCCGAAAACCAGGCGCTGCGTTGACTTCAACAATCACTCCATCCACTTCTCGTAAGGGTTTAGTAATATCTGGGGTAACAACATCAATCCCTGCAATGTCTAAACCGATAATTTTGACCGTTCTTTCGGCAATCCAGATGTTTTCGGGGTGAATATCGTCTGTACGATCAATAGCAATGCCCCCTGTACTCAAATTAGCAGTTTCTCGTAAGTAGGCGATTTCTCCTTCTTTTAAGACCGTATCCAAGGTATAACCCTGTTTATCCAACACATCAAGGGCAGTTTTGTCAACTGTGATTTTAGTAAGAACATTATCGTGGCCATCGCCTCGTCGGGGATCTCGGTTGGTAATCGAGATTAATTCTTCAATGCTAGAGTGCTCATTCCCTATTACATGAGCAGGAATTCGTTCAGCCACTGCAACCAATTTGCCGTTAATCACCAATAAACGGTGATCGCTCCCTTGATAAAAGCGTTCTACAATGACACTGCGAGTTTTTGAGGCTGCACTGGCTAAATCGTAGGCTCCGCCTGCTTCTTCCCAACTATTAATATTAATGGTAATGCCCCGACCATGATTGCCATCTAGGGGTTTAATGACAAT
>JBFRWQ010000442.1:0-4421 GCA_051439665.1 Microcystaceae cyanobacterium
GATACTCCTGCATTTTTTCTTGTAAGGGTTTTAAATTGTCACTAGGGGAGCGCAATTTAACAACAAAATCAGGACATAAAGGTAAGAACTTTTCCCGTTGTTGTGGGGTTAAAGTCTGCCATTTTTCCCAAGGTATCCAAGACGCATCTGGGGAACGATCTGCACCATTGGGAAGGGTAAAACCAGTGGATGAATCAAAAGTAATCCCTAATTGAGTCTGACGATTCCATGCTTGAAGTTGATAGATGATTTCACTATTTTGCCGACTGGTTTCTCCCCCTGTAGGTGGCATGATGATTAAATCTCCTTTAGCATTTCTTTCAAAGCGTAAATCCCGATTATTCTGACAAATTTGATAAAATTGATCATCGGTTAAATTAATCGAATCTAAGTTGACTTGCATTGTATTAACCATTATATTTGCCCTTAAGTGGCTTATATTCTGATTGTAGCTGATCCCTTCCCCCATTCCCCAAACATGGCAATCAAGTAATAAATGATACAGTTTGATTCAACTGACAGGATAGATAATAGAAGTTTAATTAATTGAATGCTCTAATAATGGCCAGTACTCCCTCTATTATTGTTTGCGGTCTAGGAAGGACAGGATATAAGATTTTTTGTCTGTTAAAGCAGCAAGGGGCAAACGTAATCGGGATCAGCGATCGCCCCTTAAATAGCGAATATAATGACTCAATTAAGGTAGGCAATCTGCGATCGCCCGCTATTCTCCATAAAGCAGGGGTACAATTTGCCCAAACCCTTGTTCTCGCTAATAAAGATGATGCCCTCAATTTAGCGGTTTTAACTCAAGCTAAAATCCTTAACCCGAAAATTCGCATTATTAACCGCCTATTTAATCGTACTTTGGGTCAACGGCTAGATTCTACCCTCACTGACCATGTGAGTATGAGTGTTTGTGCTTTAGCTGCACCTATTTTTATCTTCGCTGCAATGGGGAGTCAAGCGATCGGTCAACTCAATTTATTTGAGCAAACATGGCCATTACAAGACATTGTTATTACCATTGATCATCCTTGGTTTCAATTAAAATTGAAGGATTTATGGGCAAGTTCTAGCCGAATGTTAATCTATTATCTTCCTGCACAGGGAGAGATGGATTTAGTCTCTGCTGTGCGTTGTGGGGCAAAATTGCAACTAGGGGATCATCTTATTATAGGGACTAAACCGATGATCCGCAGCCGTCGTCGTTCCCTCTGGAATCAAGTTACTAAAGCAATTGCTAATTTAAAACGATATCATCACTATGTCCGTCCTGTTGCCCTTGTTTCCTTACTCCTCGTTATTTTAATCTTTTGTGCTACCTTTACCTATGTTCTAGTTAATTATCAAATTTCCCTAGTAGATGCCCTTTACTTTTCAGTGGGTATGATTACAGGGGCAGGAGGTAAAGAAGAAGTAGCCGAGGCCGCCCCCGATGGGATTAAAATTTTTACCGCCATTATGATGATTTTAGGGGCGGGAGTGATTGGAATTTGTTATGCCCTATTGAATGACTTTATTTTAGGCAGTCGCTTTAAGCAATTTCTTGACGCTGCGAAAGTTCCCACCCGTAACCATTATATTGTCTGTGGTTTGGGCAGTATCGGCATGGAAATTATCCGTCTTCTTCACAATCAAGGCCATGAAGTGGTGGTGATCGAAGGGGATCATCAAAATCGCTTTTTACATACCGCACGATCGCTGGGTGTTCCTGTCATTGTCGAAGACGGTAGTTTAGAAGCCACCCTCAAAGCAGCCAATCTTCAACAAGCCATTGCGGTTTTGGTGGTGACCAGTAACGATATGATTAATGTGGAGGTGGGTTTGACGGCTAAAGCCATTGCACCCCGTATCCCCGTGGTACTGCGATCGCAAGATTCCCAAATGGCACAATCTGTCCACGAAGTCTTTGAGTTTAACACCGTACTTTGTCCCACCGAATTAGCAACTCCTTCCTTTGCTGCTGCTGCTTTAGGAGGTCGAATTTTAGGCAATGGCATAACCGATGATTTACTATGGATTGCACTAGCTACCTTAATTACGCCTAAACATCCCTTCTTTGGGAAAAATGTCCAGGATGCTGCCCAAGAAGCCGATTTTGTGCCTTTATATTTAGAGAGAAATGGTTATACTATACATAGTTGGCAACTGCTCCAAACTACCTTAGTAGAAGAGGATGTTTTGTATTTAACCTTAACAGCCTCTGGTTTAGAACAACTGTGGCGAGTTGAGGAAAATCATGAAAGATTAGCTGTCCGCACTCAGAAGCCCGAACCCTGTATTTGACCCGTAAGAGGGACTCACCCAAAACTACCATAAATACCCTTGGTGTAAAGGGAGAACCTAAAAACACTGAATCTCAAAGATGTGGAACAGGATAACTCCAATATTAGGAAAATAAGAAATAAAGGTTTTATTGGAGAATGGGAAACTCGATTTTCACAAGAAGATACTCTAGAACTTTTAGGCTATCCAACTTAGACTCAATTTATGAATAATAAGCTCTTATGTTCTGTACTTAACGCTCACCCATCTCTTCCCTAGTTACCTGTCTTAAATAAGCTTCAATAAACTCATCTAGACTACCATCCATCACCCCGTTAACATCAGTGGTTTCTATTTCAGTCCGAAGATCCTTAACCATCTGATAAGGATGAAAGACATAATTGCGAATTTGGTTTCCCCAAGCAGCTTCTACCATATCCCCACGAATTTCTGCAACTTCTTGCGCTCGTTGTTCTTGCAGGATAATTAATAACTTAGCTTTTAAAATTGCTAATGCTTTCTCTTTATTTTGTAACTGCGATCGCTCTTGGGTACATCTCACTGCAATTCCTGTCGGTACATGAACGATACGAACGGCTGTTTCTACCTTATTTACATTTTGTCCTCCTTTGCCACCCGAACGAGAAGTAGAGATTTCGAGGTCTTTTTCGGGAATGTCTAGATTAATGGCTTCTTCTGCCAAAATGGGCATCACTTCCACCCCTGCAAAACTGGTTTGTCGTTTCCCATTAGCATTAAAAGGTGAAATTCTCACCAGTCGATGAGTCCCCTTTTCCCCTTTGAGATAACCAAAAGCATAACGCCCTTTAACTTCAATTGTAGCAGATTTAAGGCCAGCTTCATCCCCTTCTGAGAGTTCCGTTAACTTAACCTCATATCCCTGTTGTTCCCCCCAACGGGTGTACATCCGCAGGAGCATTTGCGCCCAATCTTGGGCATCTGTTCCTCCTGCTCCCGCATTGATCGTTAAAATTGCCCCTTTTTCATCATATAGTCCCGAAAGAAGCTGTTGAAGTTCCCAACGGTCTAATTCTTTATTGAGATGGGTTAAATTATCTGTGGCTTCTGTTAACAGTGCTTGATCTTCATCTATTTCTAGCAATTCTAGGATCGCTTGGGTATCTTCTAGGTAATTTTGCCACTTTTGATAAGTTTCAATGGCAGATTTAGCGTTATTCAAGTTTTGCAGAATTTGTTGCGCTTGGTTTGGATCATCCCAAAAATCGGGTTGACTGGCTACTTGTTCTAAATCATGGATTTTGGCTTGTAAAGTAGGTAAGTCAAAGATATTCCTGAGCAGAACTCAGGCGTAAGTTAACTGTTTCAATTTCTCGTTTAAATTCAGTGATTTCCATCATAATTCTGAGGTCAGCGATCAAGCCCACTTACCAATATAGCAACTACTATATTATTATAGTTAGGGTAAGGGGAACTTTCTAGGAAATCCAATTCTGAGGTTACATCTCAAACAGTTAGGTTTGCTGTTTTCAATTATTCCCATCTCCCCACACTTCCCACACTTCCCACAATTACTTCCCTAGCCTCTTCTCATTCGATGAGTCGGATTTAGGATTATGTTTAGATCCTGTCTTAATAAGATAATTTGAGGTATTTTTAGGAGAATATTCAGGAACTAAAGACTTCAACTCCGCAATTAATCCTTGTTCATCATAATTCTGTGCAGTTAGCAATAATTGATTCAACTTTGATTCTAAAATTGACCAGGGTAATTTTGCTTCATTAGCACAGTAAATTTTAGGATGTTGAGTGGCTTGAATATTGTCCCCATCAATTAACAACTCTTCGTATAATTTTTCTCCTGGCCGTAATCCTGTAAATTGAATCGGAATATCCACATCTGGTTCTAAACCACTGAGTCGTACCATTTGTAAGGCTAAATCATAGATACGAATGGGATCTCCCATATCTAAGAGAAATACCTCTCCCCCCTGAGCCATTGCTCCTGCTTGCATCACCAGACGAACCGCTTCAGGAATCGACATAAAATAGCGAGTAATCTCAGGATGAGTGACAGTAAGGGGCTTACCTTGGGCAATCTGCTGACGAAAACGGGGAACAACTGAACCACTACTATCTAAAACGTTACCAAAACGAACAATAGCAAAACAAGT
>JBFRWQ010000443.1:0-9487 GCA_051439665.1 Microcystaceae cyanobacterium
AGAGGAATTGTTATGAACTCATAACTTTAGGAGAATCTCACTATGTCAAAAACCCTTTTAGCTGATGCCAGTAGCCGTCTTGAGTTAGCCTTAAAATATGTCAATATTTCCGATGATGCCATCGAGCGCTTGAAATATCCCAAGACAAGTTTAGCTGTATCGATTCCTGTCCGTATGGATAACGGTTCATTGCGAATTTTCCAAGGATATCGAGTTCGCTTTGATGATACCAGAGGACCTGGTAAAGGAGGGGTGCGTTATCATCCCCATGTCACAATGGATGAGGTGCAATCTCTCGCATTTTGGATGACCTTTAAGTGTGCTTTATTAGAGTTACCCTTTGGGGGGGCAAAAGGCGGAATTACCTTAAATCCTAAAGAATTATCCCGTGCAGAGTTAGAAAGGCTGAGTCGGGGATATATTGAAGCGATCGCAGATTTTGTCGGTCCCGATACGGATATTTTAGCCCCTGATGTCTATACAGATAGCATGATTATGGGCTGGATGATGGATCAATATAGCATTATTAAACGGAAAAGTAGTCCAGGGGTGGTGACAGGAAAACCCCTTGCAATGGGAGGAAGTCAAGGACGAGATGAAGCAACGGGACGGGGCGCTTATTACGTTATTATGGCAATGATGGGTAAATTTGATAAAAAAAGAGAAGATACCACGGTTGCCGTTCAAGGCTTTGGTAATGCTGGATCTGTCGTTGCTGAACTCTTATTTAAAGCAGGTTATAAGGTCGTTGCTGTTAGTGATTCTAAAGGGGGAGTTTATGCGGAGAAAGGCTTAGATATTCCTAGTATTCGTCGTTATAAACGGGAACATCGAGGAATTAGTGCGGTTTATTGTGCTGATAGCGTTTGTGATCTGGTTGAGCATAGTAATATTAGTAATGAGGAATTACTCGCCTTAGATGTAGATATATTAGTTCCTGCTGCCTTGGAACGACAAATAACAGGCGAAAATGCCCATAAAATTAAGGCAAAATATATCTTTGAAGTGGCAAATGGACCGATTACCTCAGACGGCGATCGCATTCTAGAAGAAAAAGGAATCTATGTCTTCCCTGATATCCTAGTCAATGCAGGGGGTGTGACGGTTAGTTACTTTGAATGGGTACAAAACCGTAGTGGATTATATTGGCGACTCAGTGAAATACAAGAACGGATGAAAGGGAAAATGGTGACAGAAGCCAAAGAAGTCTGGAATATTTCCCAAGAGTTCGCTGTTTCTCTCCGAACGGCTGCTTATATCCATAGTTTAAACCGTTTAGGGGAAGCTTTGGATGCTAAGGGAACTAGGGATTATTATGTCAATGGAGGACATGGTTAATTAGCAGATTTGAACAGGATTGCCCAAGGATTGACAGCCAATTCTTGGGTAAATCGTTATCCTATTTATAATAAGGGTTGTTATTATTCATTCTTCATTCTTCTGTAACCGTTTGTCTGTTTTGCTTAGTTGTCTTACCATCGATTAAATCTAAATGTTCTCTTAAATAGAATAATGTTACAAAGTTTTGTGCAAATTTGATCTTATTTTATTTTTAGTTTACTATAGGATAAGCTATGATGTACCTAACTTTGTCTTCAAGCTTTCTGAATAGAGATGAATACTTCCCCAGTTAAGTTACTACTTATCACGCCACAAGAAAGTAACTTTTTACAAATACAGGAGCTACTTAATCAAGGATTTTACTTACCATTTACACTAAATTGGATATCTAACTTACAAGAAACGCTTACAGCAAGAGAATCACAACAATATGATATTTATTTAATCAATTTTCAAGTAGAAAATTTTAGAAGTTTGGTACAGACTGTTAAGCCTAATCCTGTCCTTTTAATTACCGAAGATTTGTCAATGGGTCTTCAATGTTTAACAGAGGGATTTAAAGATTTTTTATTAGAAGAACAGTTAACACCTGTTTTACTGGAACATTGTATCAGACTATCTCTTAATACTCCAATTAATTACCTTCATTTCCCATCCTTTCAAAATCAATCTCCCCCCCCTCAACCATTGAATCAACCCAAAATTGAACAATTAGGCAAATTTGTGGCAAAATATGTTCCTGTGGGACTCTATCAGAATAATGCGCAAGGAGAATGTATTTATATTAATCAAGCCACTAGCGAAATTCTTGATATTACCTTTGAAGAATGTCTAGGAAGCGGATGGATTAGTCGTCTTTATCCTGATGATCAAGAAAGAGTGTTAAAATCTTGGGAATTGGCTTTTAATAGTAGTTCATATTGGCAAGAAGAATACCGTTTTTTACAGCGTAATGGAAATATTATTTGGGTTCTGGTTCGATGTAAATTTCTCTTTGATCAACTAGGAAATAATATCGGTTCTATTGGTGCGATAACGGATATAACCAAACAAAAAGAACTAACACAAGAGTTGGCAAACTCTAAACAATTTATTGAAACCATTATCGATACTATTCCTATTCCCGTTTTTTGGAAAGATAGAAGCTCTCGTTTTCTTGGCTGTAATCAAAAATTATTGGAGTTTCAAGGACTAAGAGATAAAGAGGAAATTATTGGTAAAAGTACCTTTGATTTTTCTCCTACCGAAGAAGAGGGGATGCACTATATTATGGATGATCAATGGGTGATGGAAAATAATCAGTCTAAGTTATTTATCGAAGAAACGTTTACCTTGTCTGATGGAGAACAAAGATGGCTAGAAACTCATAAAGCGCCTTTATCGGATGAACAGGGAAAAATAATTGGCTTACTAGGAATGTTTCAGGATATTACTAAAAGAAAAGAAACAGAAATACTGTTAAAGGAGACAACAGCAAAATTAGAAAGAATGAATCAAGAATTAGAAAAGATGGCTTATTTGGATAGATTAACTCAAATTCCCAATCGCCGTCATTTTGATCAAACCTTAATGACAGAATGGCAACTTTCGCAAAGAGAAAAAACCCCTTTTAGCTTAATGATGATTGATATTGACTACTTTAAATTATACAATGATCATTATGGTCATTTAAAAGGAGATAAAATTCTTAAAATAGTTGCTCAAACTTTAATGAGTATTGTTCAACGACCCTCTGATTTAGTGACTCGTTATGGTGGTGAGGAATTTGCCATTATTTTACCCAATACTTCAGTTAAAGGAGCGCAACATCTAGCGGATTTAATTATTAAGAAAATAGCTGAACTAACCATTCCTCATCAAGTTTCTCCCATTAACAAAAGGTTGACATTAAGTATTGGTATTAATACAATGCTCCCTGATGATCTTCAATCTCCAGAACAAGTTATCCATCACGCTGATCTAGCGCTTGACCTTGCCAAAAAGCAGGGACGTAATCGTAGTATTTTTTATCAACCTCAATAGTTATTAGTTATTAGTTAATAGTTAATAGTTAATAGTTATTAGTTAATAGTTATTAGTTAATAGTTATTAGTTATTAGTTAATAGTTATTAGTTAATAGTTATTAGTTAATAGTTATTAGTTAAGTTTTCAACTATGAGATTCATAACATCTGAAAATTTCCCATTTCAACTGCCATGAAATCAATTTTATTGCTCATACAAAAAGTTCATTAAAATGGACTCAAACCTTGATAATTATTCGGTTTTAACCGACTGGATATATCAGACAGGTAATTGATTCCCTAGCAAATTATTACTCCTATCAAAATCAAAATAATCTTCCATCCATAATTGACCTAATAATGCGCCATTTTGGACAAATTCTTTAACCCCTTGCATATCTGAAGTTCGTTTAGCTTGAGTGAAACCATTTTCATCTCGATAAAGTACCCAAACTTCCTCTGGTTTGAGTCCATCCACAAAAAAGGGGGAATGGGTTGTTACCATTAACTGAGTCTTAGCGCTTGCTGCACGACATTCTTCTGCTAATTCAGGTAATAAGCGAGGGTGAAGATGATTTTCAGGTTCTTCTATTCCAACTAATTTAGGCGGGCTTGGGTCATATAAAATAGTTAAATAAGCTAACATTTTTAATGTACCATCAGAGGCAAATTTAGCCAGAATTGGATCTTTAAAGGGTGCATCTTTAATTTGTAATAAAAGCTGTCCATTGGGCATAATAGAAGCTTCGACTTTTTCTAATCTGGGAATGCGACGGGAAAGGGTTTGTAAAATCTCTTCTAAGCGTTGGGGATGATCTTCTTTTAAATATTGCATAACATTCGGTAAGTTATCACCTGTGGGGGATAATCTTTCTTGCGCCCCTGCGTCGGGTTGAGTACGAGTATTGTCTGCGGTTAAGTAGGAAAGATACCAACCTATTATAAAACGACGTAAAGCGCTAACACGGGGATGTTTAGCAAATTGTCCAAGGGTACTAACGGCTAACAATTCGGGGGACTCTAATTGTTCAGAAATTCGGTCATCTTTTTGATCTGGGATTTCTCCACTAATCACTTTTCCTTCTCCTTCTTTAAAATCTAAAAAGCGAAAAGGTTTACCTGCACTTCCTCTTCTCCAATGTAGCCATTCTTTGGCCACATAAGGTCGATTATTTGCTTCATTAATAGCTAAATGGTAGGTAATTAAAGGTGAGTCAGCTTGTTCTCTGTATTTTAATTCGATGATAATCGATCCTTCCTCCCCTCTAGTTCTTAATTCTCTAAATCTTCCCCGTCTATCCCATGCTTTTCTTAAACCAAGGGTAAAACATTCAGATAGAAAAGCGAATACATCAAAGATGGTTGATTTTCCGCTTCCATTAGGACCGAGAAAGACAGTTAAAGGGGTGATTTCCTTTAGTTTTAGGTCATGTAAAGCACGGTAGTTTTTAACGTGCAGATATTCAATTCTAGGAATAGAGGAATGATGCATAATGTTCTAATTATCCTACTGATTTAATGACAATGAGCATCAGGTAAAATTAACATCGCATCACCAAAAGAATAGAAACGATATTGTTCTCGAATCGCTTCTTCATATAAAGACAATAATCGTTCTCGTCCAATTAAAGCGCTGACTAACATTAAAAGGGACGATTTAGGTAAATGAAAATTGGTAATTAAACCGTCAATAATACGCCACTGATAGCCTGGATAAATAAAAATCTCTGTTTTACCCTGAAAAGGAATTAAGTCTTGATCCTTGGTTGCTGCAACTTGTGCAGCGCCTTCTAGCGCTCTAACAACCGTTGTTCCTACAGCAAATACCCGTCCCCCTTGCGCCTTTGTTTGTTGGATTTTTTCAACAGTAAGAGGGGGAATTTCTAACCATTCAGCGTGCATTTGATGTTCTTTAATATCATCTACCTCAACGGGGCGAAATGTACCTACCCCCACATGAAGGGTAATTTCTGCTCGATTAATTCCCTGATCACTCAAGCGCTCAAACAGACGATCTGTAAAGTGCAGTCCTGCTGTGGGCGCAGCAACCGCCCCTGGTATTTGAGCGTAAATGGTTTGATACTGCTCAGGTTGAGCTTGAGAGTCAGTTACATAGGGAGGAAAGGGAATTTCTCCCACTTGTTCTAAAATGTCCCAAAAAGTTGCTGATGATGGCCAATGAAAGTCTAAAATCCGTCCCCCAGTTTCTTGATCTCGATCAACAACTGTTGCTTCTAAGTCAGCCGCAAAGTGAATCTTTGTGCCTATTTTAAAGCGCTTCCCCGGCTTAACCAAGGTTAACCAGCGATTATTGCCCAACTGCTCCAATAATAATATCTCTACTGGCGCTCCTGTTGTTTTTTGCCCGTAGAGTCGAGCAGGAATAACTTGAGTATTATTTAATACTAATAGATCCCCCGCCCGTAACCACTGAGGAAGTTGCTCAAAGGACTGATGATGATGAGTAGAAGCGTCAACCACCAATAAACGGGACTGATCTCTAGGCGTGACAGGGGTTTGAGCGATTAATTGAGTCGGTAAATAATAGTCGTAGTCAGAAAGTAAATGTTTGGACATACGCACTCAGGACAAAGTTGGGTAGTTTCCCCCATGATACCCCTTATGAATTGGGGGGTTTGACCGTAGGAGAAATGGACAGTTTTTGTGAAACTTAAAATATGGATACGAAGTCAGAAAGGGGCTCAAGATGGACTACTTATACTACTTAGCGAATGCCAGTTTAACATTGCGAGTGATCGAATATTTGCAAGGAATGAATTACGATTCTAGAGCAAGTATGACCGTGATACACCAAATTAATGGGTGGATAGTCAGAGTAAGATTTCATAGTCCTTTATCTCCCTATCAGCATGGGAATTTTAAAGCTTATATGAATGAATTAGGCGTTTCCTACAATCCCGAAATCCGTTTACAGATGGTTTTCTGGAGTTTGGAAACTGGCCAGTCTCCTATTGATGTCATGCGTCGTTACCAAGTAGCGATCGTCTCTCATGGTACACCCGACATCGGAGATATTGAAGCATTTCGTCAACAATTTACCCGTGGGTTAGGTTACTGTCCCGAAACCTTAGCCTAAAAGCGCCCCTTCATCATACAATGTCATCGCTTGCGTGATCCCTAATCGAGATTGTACCCCCAAATTAAGAGAAGAAATCTGACCTAGCTCAAAATGCTCTGCTGCTGCACAAGCAATCATCGCAGCATTGTCAGTACAGAGACTCAGGGGGGGAAAATGAAGGGTTAACCCATTCTCTTGTGCAGACTTTTGTAATTGTCGCCTTAACTCACTGTTGGCTGCCACACCACCACCAACTGTAATTTTATCAATGCCATGATCTAAGGCACAAGTAATGGTTCTTTTGGTCAAAGAGCGAGCAACGGTATTTTGAAAACTAGCGGCTAAGTCTGCAGTGGGTAACTCTTTACTTTCCCCCTCCAATTTTTGTGTAAGCCGTAAAACAGCAGTTTTTAAACCACTGAAACTAAAATCGTAGGGATGAAACCCGCCATTAGGTAAAGAAATGCGCCCTTCAGGTAATTTAAACTCTTCAGCATTACCTGTTTTTGCCAACTTATCAATGGCAGGTCCTCCTGGATAGCCTAAACCAAGTAATCGTGCTACCTTATCAAAAGCTTCTCCTGCGGCATCATCATGGGTTGCGCCTAGTTGCTGATAATCACCCAATTCTTTGACTAAAATCAGACTGGTATGACCCCCTGAGACTAAGAGACACAAAAATGGGGGTTGCCAAGTGGGGTCACTCAAATAAGTGGCACAAATATGTCCTTCAAGGTGATGAACCCCAATAAAAGGCTTTTGATGCACAAGACAAAGGGTTTTAGCAGCGCTCATTCCTACCATCAGCGCTCCTACCAAACCAGGAGCGACGGTAGCAGCCACTCCATCAATCTCTGACCATGATAGACCCCCTTGGGTCAATGCGTCTTCTAAACAGACATTAATGGACGTTAGATGCTGACGAGAAGCCATTTCAGGGACAACCCCACCAAAGCGCCCATGAAGGTCGATCTGGGAAGCCACCACATTGCTTAAAATATTACGATTCTTTACGATTGCAACGGCAGTTTCGTCACAACTTGTTTCAATTGCGATAATAGTAGCCATTCTCTGCTAGGTTGATACGAAAGACGACCCTTAGTAGTTTAATCTTTACTCGACACAATCGTCAGAGAATAGGATTACTCGTTGAGTCCTTTAAATCGTCGTTTTTTTGTCACAAAAGGAAACAAGTTCTATGAAACGATTGTTGGCGTTTGTTTTAATAGCCACCCTCTGGTTCAATTTTGCTCCTGCAGCTCATGCAGATTTAGACCATCTAACCCCCTGTAGTGAGTCAGCCGCTTACCAAGCTAAAGCTAAAAACTTCCGCAATACCACTGATGATCCCTTATCGGGTCAAAAACGTGCAGAACGTTACGCAGAAGCCCTATGTGGTCCCGAAGGCTATCCTCGTCTCATCGTCGATGGTCGTTTAGATCATGTGGGTGATTTTATTATCCCTAGTCTCCTCTTCCTGTACATTACAGGTTGCATTGGTTGGGCAGGTCGCTCTTATTTGATTGCTGTTCGTGGTCAAAAAGATGCAGAAATGAAAGAAATTATTCTTGATGTTCCTTTAGCAACCAAAAATATGATTGCCAGTGCTTTTTGGCCGTTGGCAGCCGTTAAAGAGCTATTATCTGGAGAACTGACTGCTAAAGACTCGGAAATTAATGTTTCTCCTCGCTAAAATGCAGCGAAAAACCTGTGAAATTCTGTCATTATCAATCTTTTTGGGAGATCAAATCATGGCCAAATTTTTCTCATTAGCACCAGTTATTTTGTTTTTGTGGTTAGCCATTACTGCTGTTTGGTTAATTGTCTTTAACTACTTTTACCCCGATTTATTATTCCATCCGTTAGGATAGAATTTTAAGGTCAAGCATCTATTCATAAAGGGAATTTATTAAGAGAGACTGGCTTTATGCTGGTCTTTTTTATTTTTTTTTGTCTGTCATTGCTTCTATAGTGCTATTATATAATGCTCTACTCTTATAATAGAATAGTATTTAGTATAAGATGGAGTTTGAAAAACGATGCCTAATCCGAGCAATTCACAGCGAAATATCGCTTTAAGCTTCTCTGGTGGCGGATTTCGAGCAGCTGGTTTTGCGTTAGGAACAATGGTTCTTTTAGATAAAATAGGGTGGATGGAGAGAGTGAATATTATTTCTTCTGCTTCAGGTGGCTCAATTACCAATGCCTTTTTTGTCGCAACTAAGGCCAAGTTTTATAGCGATCATCAAATGACGTTTAATCAAGAGAACTTTCTTGACAAGTTTTATCGTCCTTTAAAAGCATTTTTAGAAAGTGATGAAGTTACTAATGCAATTTTATCTGACGTAGGGGGACAAGACAAGATAATCAAAAAGGCAGCCTTTTGTTATGAGGAGTATTTGAAAGAGATTTTAGATAGCGTCGATAGCACAGAAATTATAGAGGACATTTGGCAGTTACTAGAAAGAAATAATACGTCACCCGATTGTTTAAGTATTAATGCAACGGATATGACCGATGCAAATTTATTCAGATTTGCTATCTTAAGGACACAAAATACTAACCATGGTTTAATCCTTGGTAACACCTTCTTTGATTTATCTAAGATGGAGAATAATAATCCAAAACTCAAAAACTATCTCCAAACCCTAAAAATAGGTGATACGATTGCTGCTTCTTCTTGTTTTCCTATTGGCTTTGAACCAATGATTTTTCCCGATGATTTTTTTACAGGTGATTGTTTACAAGAAGGTTTGGAGAATCAAAAAAGTGTCGCTTTAATGGATGGAGGACTTTATGATAATTTAGCGTTAACTTCATTAGAATCTTTAAGACCTAATTCTAAAAATCAAGAAATCACCCTTTCTGGTCAAATTGATCTGGTAATTGTAACAGATGCAGATAATCTTGAGCCTTCCCGTGCATTATTAGATCCTGAGAAACTTAAAGAAGTAAACGAGTCTCATAGCTCTGCTCAACAACTATCTCGGTTTCAAAAAATATTATCTTGGTTGACAAAAGTAGGTATTAAATTAGTTGATTATATTATAAAAATTTTCAAGGG